>NZ_JBAVFI010000367.1:0-7175 GCF_049588175.1 Mesobacillus sp. | reverse complement strand
ATACCTATTTACACTTCCAGTAAAAGTAAAAGAAACTTCAAACTTAAAAATAGTTTTCCTCCCTCTCTTTTTTTTATGTACAAAAAAAACCTCCATTAATGTGAAGGTTTTTGTTCGGTTCTTTAGTTTTTTAGCAAGAGGGTCTGTAACAGCCCTTATTAAAACATTTGATACCCTTTTTTCCTCAATAGCTTGATTACGACTCCAGCAAGTATTGCTCCGGCCAATCCACTGCTTAAAATCAGGATATCAGCCAAAGCAAGATTAGAAATTCTTTGTCCAAGGTCAGTAAAAGCTTTTCCGCTATTTGTGAAATACTCGATAAACCGGACTTGATCAATGATAAATATAGCGATTAATGGATATATGACAGCCATGATCCAAGACATTCTCAACAACATATTCAGCAAGAAACCAATCCCAAAAAACAACACAAAAAACAATAACATCGAAATGATGAGTGTTACAATCGTCAACATCTAAATCCCCCCATTACACATCATTTCTAGTTTACTGTTTGTCCTATTTTGAGTCAATGATATGGTTGCTTCGTTAGATTATTTCACGACTTTTACTTTTAATAATGGATCTGTTAACTTAACTGCTGATTTCAAAAAAAACGATCAAAAGAAAAAACCCCGCATTTGCGAAGGTCCAAGATGCAAAGCTTTATTTTTTTGATTCACCTGATCCACTGCAGCAAGAACATGTTTCAGAACCGCCAAGTAGTAATTGGAAATATCCTTTACCTGAGCAATATGGACATTCTTTTGAGTCATGTGTATGCATTTTCATTTGTTTATCTCTCCCTTTTTATATTATTGAATTTTCTGATAATATATCAGACATTCAGTGTGTTTGAAAAGGTTCAAAAATGACCAAAAAAGTAGATTGAAAACGGATACATCATTGATTTTCTTTAAATATCTGTCACTTGCTTAAAATTTCAGAAAATTATAAAAATAAACGATATTCCGTGTAATTAAACTGCTGTCCAGGATCAATCCCATCTATTCCTGTTTTGACTTGTTGCTGATGTTTTTCCAAAAGAAACCTTAATAATATGGATGAGTCAGGATCAGCGCCCAGTTCAACTGCGGACATAAATTCCGCTTCATATAACTCTGTTTCCTGAGCTTTTACTTTCAGCGTTCCCGATGGGCTAAGGAGGAATACTAGCATATTATCACTAATGGAATCTCTGATCACCCCTGTACGGAGACCGAGCAGGCCTTTAACCTTACATCGAATCCCTGTTTCTTCGAGCACCTCCCTGATTACTGCGCTGTCTGATGTCTCACCTTCTTCCACAAAGCCTGCTGGAAGTGACCAGCTGCCTTTAAGGCCGCCGTACCGTTTTTTGACTACAAGCCATCTTTCGTCCTCATCGATAACCAGTCCAGCTACCCCAAGCCAGACATTCTCACGTTTTCCCATGATCATCTTCCCTTCCCAGCATAAACCTTTAATCTCTCTATTTTACCCAAAGCTTTGATTCGAGTGGATTAAAATTCACGAAAAAAACAGGCCCCATAAAGAAGCCTGTTTCATCAATGTGATATTAAAGGATGTTAAACTTTCCTTTTTTAAGGACTAATGAAGGTCCGCCAATCATGTAAAGTGAACGGTTATCGATTATTTTCTTCATGATAGAAGCCTTAGTGCCGACCATTTTCTTGCCGAAAGCTACGCCAATTGCGTCGTCTTCACCAAGTGAACATACTGTACCTTTAATGTCAGGGGTAAATGTTTCTAATTCTGATTTACCACGAACAAGTGCAGCGATATTTCGTGCACATACTTCACCCTGCTGCATAGCAATCTGTGCTGTAGGCGGGTATGGGCGATTAATTTCTTCATTGATGATCAACGAGCAATCACCCACGATGAATACATTCTCTGAGCCAGGAATTAGCAGGTTAGGCTGGACCTTGACACGTCCGCGCATTGCTTCGATTCCAGATTTTTCAATGATAGAGCTTCCACGTACACCTGCAGCCCAAACGACAGTTCCTGCCTTGATCTCTTCTACTTCATCTTCGCCTTTTGCAACGATGATGCCTTCAGGAGTAGCTTCTTTGATTGCAGTTCCAATACGGAATTCTACGCCCTTTTTCTCAAGGTGTGATACTGCATAGTTAACAAGCTCAGGATCAAAGCCAGGAAGAACCATTGGTGCAGCTTCAACACAAACGATTTTCACTTTATGAAAATCGACATCGTATTCACGGCATAGTTCAGGAACACGATTTGCAAGTTCGCCAAGGAACTCGATTCCTGTGAATCCAGCGCCGCCAACGACGATTGTCAAGCGCTCGTCTTTTTTCTCTGCTTCAGTATTGTAAGTCGCGAACTGATATTCAATGTGCTCACGAATCTGTCTTGCCGAGTTCACATTTATAATAGAGAAAGCATACTCCTTCAAGCCTTTAATACCGAAAGTTTCAGATTCAGCACCAAGGGCAATGACAAGATAATCATAAATGATATCGCCGTTTTCAAGAATTACACGCTTTTCATCCATCTTGATTTCTTCAACAGTGCTCTGGATGAATTCAACCTTATGGCGGTCAATCACATCACGGATGTCGTATCTGACTCTGTCATGGTGCAAAGTACCTGCTGAAGCTTCATGCAGCCAAGTAGTCTCATAATGGTAATCATTTTTATTAACTAAGACGATGTCTGCTTCATTCACTCCAACAGCTTTTTGCAAACGGGTAGCTGTCATTAATCCCCCGTAACCTGCTCCTAAAATTACAATCTTTGGCTTTCTCAAAGTGATCACTTCCACCTTTTTAATATATTTTTGGTCGAATGGCTCATCTCTATTTGCTGCCATCTTTTTCACGGATAAGTTTGTGATATTATTCACTAAAAAGTTCAAAAAAATGTCCTGAAAATGTCACAAAATCTTAACATTCTCGTCTACAATACATGATATTCTTTTTACCTCGTATTTTCAAGCTATAAACTAAACTTGGAAATATTCAGAAAATAGAACTTTTTCCCTGTTTTTTGATATAAAATGATCATTTTTTCTTAAATATATTGTTCCAAATTGAATCTTCTATTATGATTATGAGTTTTATTTTTTCTATTTATGGTATTATAAAAATTGGAGCAATTTTACTACATAGTGAGGGGGATATGGAGTGAAAGAAGATCAAAAAGTTTATGACATCACGATTATTGGCGGGGGGCCAGCTGGTCTATTCACTGCTTTCTACGGCGGAATGAGACAAGCATCTGTTAAGATTATTGAAAGTTTGCCACAATTAGGCGGGCAATTATCAGCACTGTATCCAGAGAAATACATATATGATGTTGCCGGTTTTCCAAAGGTCCGTGCTCAGGAACTGATTAATAACCTGAAAGAGCAAATGGCTAAATTTGAGCCAACAACTGCATTGGAGCAATCAGTCGAAAAGCTTGAAAAGCTGGAAGATGGCACATTTAAGTTAACAACTGACAAAGAAATGCATTATACGAAGACTGTGATCATCACAGCCGGAAATGGTGCTTTCCAGCCGCGCAGACTTGAACTCGAGAGCGCTGCACAATATGAAGGCAAGAACCTTCACTATTTTATCGATGATTTGAATCAATTCGCTGGTCAAAAAGTGGCTGTACTAGGCGGAGGAGATTCTGCAGTAGACTGGGCATTAATGCTAGAGCCAATCGCTGAACAGGTTACAATTGTACACCGCAGAGATAAATTCCGTGCTCATGAACATAGTGTTGAAAATCTTCAAAACTCTAAGGTGGACATCAAGACACCTTATATTCCTACCGAGCTTATTGGTGATGGAAATAAAATCAGCCAGATTGTCCTTCAGGATGCAAACGGCGAAGACACAGTAAATGTGGATGTTGACGCAGTAATCTGCAACTTTGGTTTCGTTTCTTCTCTTGGACCAATTAAAGAGTGGGGATTAGAAATCGAAAAGAACTCGATTCTGGTTAACTCAAAAATGGAAACGAATATCCCTGGCATCTACGCTGCAGGCGACATTTGCACATACGAAGGAAAAGTGAAATTGATTGCGACTGGAT
The DNA here is from genome assembly GCF_049588175.1 of Mesobacillus sp. Lineage (GTDB taxonomy): Bacteria > Bacillota > Bacilli > Bacillales > Cytobacillaceae > Mesobacillus. The sequence goes on along the minus strand of NZ_JBAVFI010000367.1, from coordinate 3,119 downwards.
TTGGCGAAGCTCCTACAGCTGTCAACAACGCAAAATCATTCATTGATCCAAAAGCGAAGACACAGCCGCTTCATAGTTCATCGATGTTTAAATAATATATTAAAAAGCAAGGTCAGCGGACCTTGCTTTTTTCCTTTTAACACTCTTCAGGAGAACCTTCGCGAGTAGCTGTCTTGAAGCTTGAACCGCAGCCACATGAAGCGATCGCATTCGGGTTATCGATTGTGAAACCGCCGCCCATCAATGATTGCTTATAGCTGATTTTCGTACCCATCAGAACAGGGGCGCTTTCCTTGTCGACAAGGATGTGGATGCCATGCTGCTCTAATTGAGTGTCCCCGTCTTCCACCTCATGTGCAAAGCCCATTCCATATGAAAGGCCACTGCAGCCTCCCCCTTTTACTGATACGCGCAGGAATGCGTCTTCTGTTTCGTTTTGCTTCATCATATCTTTAATCTGCAATGCAGCATCTTCTGTAAGAATCACTATGTTTTCCATTTTATAAAACCTCCTTGATCCCTTTCTTATAGTATATACAGTGTTTTTCCAATCCTCAACCAATCAAGCTGAAAAAAGAAATATAGGATTATTTTTAAAAGAATTTCGCCATACGGTTCTTTTGACTGGTATAATATACCTAAGTTTTCTTGATAAACTAATAGGTAATTCGGCAGGTGATAAAGATGGCACAGTTAGAACCATTATACGATAAAAAGTACAAATGCAGCATGTGTGAACAGCCCTTCACGACGAAAAAGGTGCGTTCCCGTTTTGTGAAAGTCCTCCGCTATGACACTGATTTTGCCCCTCTGTACGCCGAAGAATTCGAGAATCCTAATCTATACTATGTTAACGTCTGCCCAGCTTGCGGATTTTCTTTTACAGATGAATTCAGCAGCTATTTTCCGCCAGGTTCTCTAAATGCCATTTCCGAAAAAATCTGCAGCCAGTGGGTCCCCAGGGATTTCAGCAAAATGCGCACGATCCAGGAAGCCATGAATACCTACAAGCTTGGAGCTTATTGCTCGACATTGAAAAAAGAAAAACATGTTGTTACTGCCGGGCTTTATATAAGACTGGCGTGGCTATACCGCTTACAAGAGAATGAAGAACAGGAAATTCGCTTCCTGAAATTAGCTCTGGCAGAATACACAGAATCATACAGCAAAGGGGACTATCGGGGCACCCAGGTATCAGAATTACGGCTGATGTACCTGATTGCCGAGCTTTCAAGGAGAACCGGCAACAGCCAGGATTCTGTCAGATTCCTGTCAAGGGTGATTGAAAAGCAAAGGCAGTCCGTAGAACCGCAGATCATTCAAATGGCGAAGGACCGATGGCAGGAAATGCGCGAAGACCAAAAGTGCATGAATGAAGCTTTATGAAATAATCGAATGAAACATACAAATTAGGCTGGCAATGGATTTCTCCATGCCAGCCTTTTTATATTAAAACATTGGGTTTTCGTCCAAATATTGATAGATATTTTCAACCAATTCCTCAGGAGTCTCACCTGTCACTGGGTCACCATTTACAAGCGCAAACATCGCCTGCGCACATTTGCCACAGTATCCGAGGCAGCCATATTCGATGACGTCCAGATCAGGATCCCTCTCAAGCTCCGCCCTCGCCTTTTGAGCACCGCTCGCGAGGTTGCTTATGCAAAATTCAATGATAGGCTTTATCATTTTTTCACCTCTCTACTAATTTTTAATCGTACCTTTTTTCTGAGAAATCGTCAATTTCCAAGGCTTGTTGCTTCTATAAAATTGTTGTTATTTTGTCACAATTTCGTTATACTTTTTATGGTGTTTAAACGAAGCAAATAAAAATAGTGCAATAATGAATAAAATGTATCCGCTTGCGGATTTTTAAAAACGAGCTGAAAAAACTTCATTAACTGTCTCTTGAAAAGTTAAAAAGGGGAAATTCACATGAAAAATCTCGTTATACTGGGCGGCGGCTATGGCGGCATGCGTGTCCTGCAAAGATTGCTGCCGAATGACCTGCCAGAAGATGTCACTATCACATTGATTGACCGTGTACCTTACCATTGTTTAAAAACCGAATATTACGCTCTGGCTGCTGGTACGATTTCCGACCAGCATATCAGAGTAGCATTTCCTGAGCATCCCCGCCTTAAGGTGAAATATGCGGAAGTTACTTCCATCAACATTGAGGGTAAAAAGGTTGAACTCAAGAATGGCGAGGCTGTTGATTTTGACGATTTGATCATCGGCTTAGGCTGTGAGGATAAATATCACAATGTTCCAGGTGCAGATATCTTCACATACAGCATCCAATCCATTGAAAAGTCACGCTCTACCTACCAGGCACTCAACAATTTGCCAGCAGGTTCAACAGTCGCGATTGTCGGAGCAGGATTAAGCGGAGTTGAGCTTGCGAGTGAATTAAGCGAAAGCCGCAAGGACCTGAAAATTAAGCTCTTTGACCGTGGAAACCATATTCTATCAGCCTTCTCTGAAAGACTGAGCACATATGTGGAAAACTGGTTTGATAATCACAATGTTGAGATTATCAACAATGCTAATATTACTGAAGTACAAGAAAATGTATTATACAATCATGATGAACCGATTGTCTGCGATGCGATTGTTTGGACTGCCGGCATTCAGGCTAACAGGCTTGTCAGGGAAATGAATGTTGAAAAAGACGGAATGGGCAGAGCCCTGCTGACTCCTCAGCACAATATCCCTGGCAATGAACATGTCTATGTCGTCGGAGATTGCGCGGCCTTGCCTCACGCACCGAGTGCCCAGCTGGCTGAAGGCCAGGCAGAGCAAATCGTCCAGGTTCTTCAGAAGCGCTGGAAAGGCGAACAGCCGCCAGAATCTTTCCCAGTGATCAAGCTGAAAGGTGTCATAGGCTCACTTGGAAAGAAACACGGCTTTGGACTCGTTGCTGAACGCCCAATCACAGGACGCGTCGCACGATTACTGAAGTCAGGCATTCTTTGGATGTACAAGTACCATAATGGTTGATTTTTTGATAAACCCCGGGCAGATATGCCAGGGGTTTTGTTTTGGAAACTAGAATTTAGGTTTGAGAATTGGAATTCGCTTTGAAAACTTGAATTGCAGTTTAGAAACTGGAAGTG
>NZ_JBAVFI010000366.1:0-2519 GCF_049588175.1 Mesobacillus sp. | reverse complement strand
GAGTAATTCCCTGTCCATCGTCAACCCAATAATCGCAGTATCATACAATAGCTCAGGGGATTGGTTCTCCTGAAGCTCTGCTGCTGTTCTCCCTGTGCAATGAATGATTTCTAATGCCCTGATCACTCGCCGGACATTATTCGGATGAATTCGCGAAGCACTTTCCGGATCCTCAGCCTTCAATCTTTCATGCAAAACATCCGGGCCATGTTCCTCGGCTTCTTTTTCCAGCTTACTGCGGAAGCTCGGGTCTGATGGCGCATCTGTAAAATGATAGTCATAAATGACGGACTGAATGTATAGCCCAGTGCCGCCCACAATCATTGGAACCCTTCCCCTCGAGCTGATTTCATCTATTTTCGTGCGGACTAGTTCCTGGAATTCCGCAGTTGAAAAACTTTCATCCGGCTCTTTAATATCAATTAAATGATGAGGAATTCCTTCCATTTCTTCTTTGGTGACTTTGGCGGTTCCTATATCCATGCTCTTATAAATCTGCATCGAATCTCCGCTGATGATTTCACCATTAAAATGCTTTGCTAGTTCAATGCTCAGGTTTGTTTTACCGACAGCAGTCGGCCCAATTAACACAATCAATTTCTGTTTTTGTCCCAAAAAACTTCACACTGCCTTTTCTTTGAAGCTGTTGGCATTGATATCCCAACATTTAATTTTATCTTACCATTAAATAGAAAGCAGTTGAACATCTATGCATTATACCCCAACCTCATCTTATATATTCTTAAATCTACAATTTTTGAGTAAATTTTCCTCTAGTTTTACATTTAGATAACGATTGCGTAACAAAAGCCCTTTCACCCCCAAATTCATGGTAGTTTAGTAGAAGTCTATGATGGATTTACTAATTTATAGAGAACTGGGTGAAAACGAATGTTATCTACTACAGAAATTGGAATTGATTTAGGAACAGCCAACACACTTGTATATAGTAAAAATAAAGGAATCGCTCTAAATGAGCCTTCTGTTGTGGCGATTGATACTGAAACAAAAACCGTACTTGCTGTCGGCAAGGAAGCAAAAGAAATGATCGGGAAGACTCCCGGCAAGATTGTCGCAATCCGACCTTTGAAGGATGGAGTGATTGCGGACTTCGACGTGACGACTGAAATGCTTAAACATATCATGAAGAAGGCATCCAAAAACGGCGGATTTGGACTTCGCAAACCAGATGTAGTTGTATGTACACCTTCTGGTTCAACTAGTGTTGAACGCCGCGCGATTCAGGATGCGGTGAGAAATGCAGGCGCAAAAAGGGTTCATTTAATTGAAGAGCCTGTTGCTGCAGCAATTGGAGCAGGCCTACCTGTTGATGAGCCTGTAGCAAACGTTGTCGTAGATATCGGCGGCGGTACAACCGAAGTTGCGATCATCTCCTATGGCGGTGTTGTAGCCTGTCATTCGATTCGTATCGCTGGTGACAGATTGGACGAGGACATTATTCAATATGTACGTAAAGAGTACAATGTTCTAATCGGTGAAAGAACAGCTGAAAAAATCAAAATGGAAATCGGCTATGCGCTCGTTGACCATGAAATGATGGAAATGGATATCCGCGGCCGTGACCTGGTAACAGGTCTTCCAAAAACTGTTACACTTAATTCATATGAAATCAGAGATGCGATCAAGGAATCCCTTCTTCATATTATGGAAGCTATTCGCGCAACTCTTGAAGATTGTCCGGCTGAACTAAGTGGTGATATCGTTGACCGCGGTGTCATCCTTTCAGGTGGCGGCGCATTGCTGAATGGCATCCAGGACTGGTTAGGTGGAGAGATGGTCGTACCTGTCCATATCGCTCCTAATCCATTGGAATCTGTTGCAATCGGTACTGGAAAAGCGCTTCAGTACATTCATAAGCTTCAGCCAGCAGTGAGATAAATACTACGCAAAAAAACTCGTTATTTTCGAACGAGTTTTTTTGCTTTTTAAACATACATAATTACATGCCAATCAGGTAAGATTCAGCTTCTAAACTTTTAAATATTTTTCTATAATGATTTTCATATGATGAAGCTCATGTCCCGCAATCATGAAAGGAAGTGCTCTCGCAGTTATTTCATATCCATTAGCTGAACCTTTCCGCCCCCATGCATGTTGTGGTATCCCCTTCATTAAGCTGATTGTAGACCTTCTGACTAACTTATAATCCTCAAGAAGCTCTGTGAGGGACCGCAAATGAAAGGCAGCCTCTCTTACATAATCATTCTCACTGTAGCCAGGGAGCACGGTCTGATCTCCCCTGGAAATACGCAGCAATCTGTACCCCATGATCCGTTCGGTATCGGTTAAATGTCCAACGACTTCACTGAGTGACCATTTTCCTTCTGCATACCGGTAATCGGCTTCTGCATCTGTAAGGTTTGAAAGTAGTTTATAAGTTTCCTCCGACTGTGAGGCAAGAATATCTGTTATATCTCGTTCTGGAACTAAATTTATATAGCTTCTAGTGTATTCGGGATATTCTTCGATTAATGGACGTGTAAGCAATTACGTATCTC
>NZ_JBAVFI010000365.1:0-8399 GCF_049588175.1 Mesobacillus sp. | reverse complement strand
TACTGTATTAGGCGCATTTTTAGGGCTTTGACGGCTGCTTCGGTGCGGTTTTTGGCGTCTAGTTTTTGGATGATGGCTGAGATGTAGTCCCGGACGGTGTAGATGCTGAGGTGGAGGGTGCCGGCTGCTTCGTTGATGGATGCTCCTTCGGCAATCAGCTTAAGCACTTCACGCTCGCGCAATGTAAGGATGGCACGCTGCACGCCAAATAGCTGGACAGCGTCTTCCCAGTATTTGTTTAGCAGTTCACCGCCATATTGGCCGAACTTGATTAACGCCGTCAGCGTCTGGTTATTGACGGTGAACGCTGTGTTTTCGCCACGGTCGAGCAGTGCCAGGCCAATCAGTTTATTTTCAGCAGGTACATAGATTGGCAGGACGACCAATGATTTCAAACTATATTCACGCACATATTTATCCGGTAATATCTCGGCCGCTTCTTCAATAAAAATAGGTTTAGAATGGCTGAAGTGCTTCAGGTATTTTGTAAGCAGCGGAAACTCGGCAATGCTTTCCTTGATCTGCTGGACGGACCCGGAAAAGACATTATGTGCATGGACACCGACGCCGCTCTGTTCACCCGGCGAATAAATGAATAAAGCACAGCGCGTAAAAGGAAGGTAATCTACCAGTCCCTGGGTAATCATCTTTACTGCATCTGTAGCGCTCTGTGAATGGATTAATCGCTGCTGGAACAGCAAGGTTGAATCCTTCCATTCAAGCTCATTTTCGAGGTGATTAAGCTTCATCTGCTTCAAGTACATCTTCCGAAGCGTTTCGATTTGCTCCGGTGTAATCGTTTCGGCCTGCTCCTTCACACATATAATCAGTGTCTCCGTTAGTACAGGAATCGTAAGGATCTGACAATCTTCCATTCCTGGAGTCAGAAGCCGCGACAAGGCCATAGAAAGATCGCCTGCCCCATCAGCCTGCAGCCCCTCGCACATCGCAATCAACTGTTCGTTAACCGCAAGCCCATCTGAACAAATAACCTTGCTTACCTTATATTGAGATTTTTCAGTGCTGATGATCGCAAGCCAATTACTAGGAACCGTCCGCAAATTGAGTATCGTCTGAAGCCATTTATCATCCTGGTATTCTAGCTGCTGAGTCCTCAATACCTTATCGATTATTCTCGTAAAAAAAATCTGGATTGCCTGATGGTCAAGGAAACTAGTATCTTCTTTTTGTTTCAGGACCTTATGAAAAAGATTTTCAACTGCGCTGATTAAAAAGATCGCGTCGACATCATCGACAAATTCGGGATATTTTTTCTGCCATTTATGGACAAGTGCCAGGATGAATTCATTTGAGGATTGAAAAGCAGTATTGGATAAATTCTTAAAGCCAAAAGTAATCATTCCTTCAAATTCCAGGACAAGATCATTTTGCCAGGCCTTTAAGTCCTTTTTAAAGTTAACCCATTCTTTAAGAAATGGTTTCTCGCTTGCCTTTAAAAGAAATAAACCTCTCATAGCCAACTCTTCTATTTTATGTTCCATAGGGTGGTCCTCACTCTCTTAATCCAGGTAAAAGAATATTCGTTTCAAAATTCAGATTTTTGTACGTTGATTTTTATATACCCGACAAACGACGGGGGTAACAAAATAGTTACGATATTTTCCGCGGTTATCGTTTTTATTTTTAGGGGATAAGGTATAGGAAATTGAATTAATTTTGAATTTTAAAAATATTTTAACGGAGGTGGCTTCCTTGAATGAAGCTGTCGTAATGGAAAGCAAGATTAATAAGAAAGTATTTTGGACTTCACTTGGATCTGGAGTCCTGCTGCTCGGGCTGCTGCTTGTATCTTTTGGACTTTCAGGTGTAGCGTATGCAGTGCCGATCGCCGGCGTTGGCGACTTTTACGTGGAATTCGATAAGCTCCAGGGGGAAGGCTACAAATTTTACCCGAAGATGGGAGAGACCAGCAGCTCAGATTCGGCACCACAGGGAACAAATTTAATTGAAACACTTACGATTGATAACCTGAAATTATACAAGGATTTTAAAGTAGGCAGCGATTGGATCCGTGTAAAAATCCAGGCGTCCAAGCCTGTGCAGATTTCAGGTCTGCAGCATGACGCAGGCTTGATCGAGGCAAACGCAAAGTTCCAGAACCTTGCCCTGAAGGAAAATCACAGCGATGACTGGACAAAACAATTCGAACAGACTTCAAGTACAATCATTCTGGAAAATGCGAAGCTAAAAACACACTACTTATTTCAGGAAACGATCAATATGGCTGGGATGAAATTAACCGTCGAGAAAATCGATAAAAAATAATCGGGGTGACGAACGATGGTTTTTAAAAAGTGGAGGCATACAAGGCCTTTTATGGGAGCAATCTTAACTGTCCTAAGCGGACTGATGATCTTATGGGTGCCGCTGAATCTATATTTGAGTACATTCCTGCCTGGATCCGTTGCAGTCATCGGGCTCCTGTTCGGTGGATTAATCACGCTGATGGGGCTGATGTCTTTCTTTTTGCCAAGCGCCTCTAAAGCATTGGGCATCATTGTCATATTCCTGTCGATCTTATCCGTAATCGGGGCCCTTGGCGGCTTCCTGTTCGGAACGATTTTCGGAATTATCGGCGGTTCACTGTTAACAGCCTGGCGGGTTGTGCCGGCAGCTCAGGTCGAAGCACCGGAAACAAACATAGCTGATCAGGCAGTCAAAACAGGGTAAAGGAGAGACAAAATGAAGTTTTCCTGGTTGGTAAAAAATAAACTGATTCTATTTGTTTTAAGCATTCAGCTTGCCGCCCTGTCATTTTTTCCGTTTATCCAAAAAGCTGGCGCCTCCACCTATGGTGCTGGTGGATTCATCATCCAGGCTGACAGAGTGGTCGGAGAAAATATGAAGGCGATGATCATCATGGGTGAGAAAGCAGGCTCTAAGGCTGAACCGATGCTGCGGATCACCTATGATACGGTCCAAATTTATGGAATGAAACTGACGAAACAGCTCCAAACATCTGGCGGGACTGTCAGTATTACGATGAAAGCGAGCGGACCTGTCCACATTAAAGGGATGCAAGTAGATACAAGTGCCATTTCATTCAAGGGTGCTTGTGTGCATGCAGCAAAATTGATGCCAAGCGCGGCGCTTGAAGATGTGACCATGGTCGCCCATTCCATGAATGCTGATAGCAGCAGCCTTGACAAGCTTCAGCTGCAAACGATCAACGGGGATGGCGGGGTCCAGAAGCCTAGTAACCTGAAAATATTACAAGATTTAAGTTCGATGCCTTTTGAGCAAATGAAGCAGGAAATCGGGAAGATTACATCTGGTCAATTGCCGTTGACCTGTGATGGAGATTTATTGAAAGACGGAAAAGTTGCGGACGGAATTGGTGGTATAACGGATCCCGTCCTTGACGGTGTGACAGACCCTATAGGTGAAGTGACCGATCCATTGGAGGACACGGTAGGGAAAATAACGGACCCGTTGAAAGATACCGTTGGGGAAATAACCGATCCGTTGAAAGATACCGTCGATAAAATAACCGATCCTTTAAAGGATACTGTTGGTAAAGTAACCGACCCACTTAAGGATACTGTGGGCAAAGTGACCACTCCTGTCAAGGACACAGTCGGTAAGGTTGCAGATGGAGTAGTCAGCCCGGTGATAGGTGAAGTAAATAAGGTTACCACTCCAGTCAAAGAAACGGTCAAAACAACTGCTGAAACAGCAAAAGCAGTTACCCAGCCTGTCGTAGAACCAGTAAAGAAAACGGTAGATCAAACAGCTAAAACGGCCTGTGAAAAATTAACTGAAGCTAATGGACAAATTACAAAGGAACTAGGCCTTGAATTGATCGACCAGGCTTTAAAAGAAAACAAAGCACTTAATGAACTGTGCCCAGAAGACGCGGCGTTGACAGCGCAGCTGGAAAACTGGACCGGCGGCCTGCTTGATTCACTCGGACTGCTATCGCTGTTGGGGGGAAAGGCAAGCGAGGAGGACCAATTGAGAAAGATGAGAGATGCCATTTTAAAAGAGCCTGATGGAACCGTTATTTCATTTGATTAGGTCCAACGTTTATTAAAAAAATAGAAGGCAGAGGATCGATGTCCTCTGCCTTCTTATTATGTACTGTTTTTCAAAAAGGCCCAAAAAGCCTTAGTATTTAATTGCGAAAGATCGATAGGTTTCGGTTTTTACGGTTTCGTTAACTTCAATATGGTCTACTGTTGAGAAGGGATTGCCTCTGCGTACTTCATCAATGAAACGTTCGAGGTTATCATTTTCACCGGAAGCGAGGATTTCCACTCCGCCTTCCTGCAGATTTTTCACCCAGCCTGTAATGCCAAATTGAATAGCTTTCATTTGTGTATAATACCGGTACCCCACACCTTGAACTTCTCCTGACACAATGATTTGTAACTGGATCAAGACGCCGCCCCCAGATAAACGAATAGGTTAACAATATATCTCTTAGATAAGTTCATTATATCACAATGGGTGGTACCGTATAGATAAAAAACAGCTGTACCCGGTTTTTTTGTGGGGTACAGCTGTTTTATAAGAATGATTAGAATGCCCAATCTCCGTTGCGGAACACTGCTTCAGCATTTCCATCCGCAGAGATGCCGTCGATGTCCATTTTATCAGAACCGATCATGAAGTCGACGTGAGTAATACTCTCGTTTAAGCCGTTCTCTGCCAATTCTTCAGAAGACATCTTCTTGCCGCCTTCGATACAGAAAGCATAAGCGCTGCCAATCGCAAAGTGGTTTGATGCGTTTTCGTCAAAAAGAGTGTTGAAGAAAAGTACATTTGATTGAGAGATTGGCGAGTTGAATGGAACGAGTGCCACTTCACCAAGATAATGCGATCCTTCATCAGTAGCGACTAGCTGCTTTAGGATTTCTTCGCCTTCCTCAGCTTCAACGCCAACGATTTTTCCGTTTTCAAATGTCAGCTTGAAGCGGTCGATGATGTTGCCGCCGTAGCTAAGCGGCTTCGTGCTTGATACATAGCCGTTTACGCCAGTTTTTAACGGAACAGAGAATACCTCTTCAGTTGGCATGTTCGCCATGAATTCATGGCCGTTCTCGTTCACACTGCCAGCCCCAACCCAGATATGTTTTTCAGGCAGCTCAACAGTCAAGTCTGTACCTGGTGCTTTATAATGCAGCTTTTTGTAGCGCTTGCCGTTCAGGTAATCTACTTTTTCATGCAAGGAAGCATCGTGTTCTTTCCATGCAGCAACAGGATCTTCCGTATTCACACGGACAGCCTTAAAGATGGCATCCCAAAGCTTTTGAACTCGTGTTTCAGCCGGTTCTTCAGGGAAGACCATCTTTGCCCAGCCCTCAGAAGGAGCAGCAATGACCGTCCAGCTTACTTTATCGGATTGTATGTATTTGCGGTACTTGGAAAGTGCTGTGCCAGCAGCTTTCTGGAAGTTTCCGATTCTCTCAGACTTCACACCTTTTAAAAGGTCAGGACTTGAAGAAACGATCGACATGAAGGCTGCGCCATTTTCAGCAAGCTCTTCCATTTCGCGTGCCCGCCATTCTGGATACTCGTTGAAAGACTCATCAGGTGCAAGCTCGTATTTTGTTCTGGAAACGACATCATCATTCCAATTGACAACTACATTTTTAGCGCCAGCTTCGTATGCCTTTTTTACAAGAACGCGCACAAACTCAGCTGAATCAAGTGTAGTATTGATTACAAGCGTCTGATCCTTCTGGATGTTAACGCCAACCTTGACAGCAAGGTCCGCATATTTTTCTAAATTTGTATGAAAATCACTCATTTATTTCGCCCCTTTTCTGAATCTTCTTTTATATTGTAACGATTTTATAGGAAAAAAGAAACTTAAGACATTCGACTAGAACAGACATGATTCCGAAAGTAGAGACTACATCTCCTCATTGCTGAGCGTCAGGGTCTGTAACTGGAATACCGGAGACAGGTGAGTTAAAATGTAACGGTATATAAAAGCGGTTCAGGAGGACTTTTTGACATGAAATATGATGTTGTCTTATTAAGATTATCAGCCATTTACGCATTCATCGGGGCATTCCTAGGGTCCCACATGGCGGGGGCAGGAGACTATGCCATCCGCCCAGTCCACGCACATATATTAGTAGTCGGCTGGTTAAGCCTATTTGCCTTTTCTAGCTATTACCGAGCTTACGAGGTACCAAAAACTTCAAAGCTAGCAATATTTCATGTCTGGACAGCTATCATAGGGAGCATCGGATTGACTGCCGGCATGTGGCTTTATAATGTAAAGCCATTCCCGCTGCCGGAAACATTCACGATGATTTTCTACATTGTCGGCGGATCCACACTCTTGCTGAGCTTTTTATTGTTTGTCTTCATGACATTTAAGTATAGTGATGCCAAAACGAAATAATAAGAGTAAAACCATGCAGGATTTGAAATCTGCATGGTTTTTTTGTTGTCGTTGCGTTCAGTCCGGGATATTTATGGCCGAAATCATGAATTTATGCTCGAAGTTGGAATGCTTATGCAAAATCGAAATCCTGCTAAATATGCTAGAACTGGAAATACCTTAAAAAAATTCCAGATATGATTAGCAAACTAAAATAAATCTGGGCGTTCCATAGCAACAAAAAAGCACAGGGAACGAGTCCCCATGCTCACACTAAACCATTTTTTCAGCTGCCTTCCTATTCTCATACATCCTAAACATCACCCAATATAAGCCTGCACTAAAGAGTGCCAAAATACTCAGGATGATAAAAGTCCAGCCATAACCGATCCAGACCGTCAGCGGGATACTGATCGGCGCGATTGTCCGGCCAATCGTATACCTTAATGATGCAGCCGCAAAGTACTGTCCACGCATATGCTCAGGCGCAAGGGTTGAAATGAAGGTTTGCTGCAGGCCAGCAGTCATCAATTCAGCTAATGTGAAAACAGCCATCGCCGCGATCAAACCCCAAATCCAGTTCGTTGCACCAAACATCAGGATCGCGACTGCGTAAATAATCGATGACACGAGAAAAACGTTCCGCTCGCGGAAGCGGATCATGTATTTCGTCACGACAACCGTGAAGAGGGCAACAAGAAGTCCATTTTCAGAAAGGATCAGCCCGAAAGCCTGCTCTCCATTCACAGTGAAAATCTTGCTGCCAAGCTCGAGCACCGTCTGATTATTGACGGTATCCTTCGTATAAACAGGGAATAGTAAGTCAAGCTGCATAAAGGTTTGCGCGGCTAAAATCCCTGCTACGATAAACATCAGGAAAATTTTATCCTGGACGATGACTTTATAATCAGCAAGCTGATTTTTCAGGAAGTCGTACCATTTTCCATCAGCTGCTCTTTCTTTCTGAGCTGACGCGGGCACCGTTTCTCTCGTCCATTTGGCGAGTACCAGTGCGAGCAAGATTGAAATAATGCCGACTGCCACCATCAATTCAAAGCGATATTTTACATAAAAAATAGCTCCGAGAATTGGCCCGACAACAACAGCGATATTGATAGAAGTATAGAAGATGGCAAAAACACTGCTGCGATCCTTTTCAGGCACGACATCCGCGACCATCGCCTGGCTTGCAGGCCAGTAGATGGATCCAAAAACACCAACTAAAGCAAAGCAGATGAAGCCTAGCATAGGGGAGGTATACCACGGTGAAACGGCATAAGCAAAAACAAGGAAGGCGATGCCCTGGCCAAAGGCGGAAATGACCATCATCCGTTTACGGCCGAATCTGTCAGCGGTATAGCCGCCAAGCAAATTGGCGAAAACCGAGAATACTTGTGAAAAAATCAGCAGGAATCCTGCCTTCCCCTTGCCAAAGCTTTCCGCAAAATAAATCGTCAAAAACGGGAAAAACATCCAAAAAGTAATATTCATTAAAGCCTCGCCATAAAGGCGGACTTTCAAGTTTTGATCCCAATCTCTAAATCTCATGATGTTTCTCCTTCATAACTAAATAATTCCATCGATAATCATACTATTTAGGAGGAAGGATTTACAACCTTATTAACGAAGGCTTTGATAAAACTGAATGTGGATTTCACTGTGTTTGAAAAATAAACGGTAAAATTCCGTTTAAGTTGGGGATTAGCCATATTTCCTTAAAAATAAAGGAAGTTTTTCCGTTTATAGGATCCAGACCTTTGGATTTTGTCTTATTTAGAGCAGTTAATCGGAATATCTCCGCTTATAACTGCTTCTTAAGCTTTCTCTATATACAATAGCCGGAAATTCTCCGCCAATGAACCCTCATACTTACACGAAAATCAACAATGAATAATAACAGAGCCTTAAAAAAAGCGGCACAAGGCCGCTTTTGCATTGTGCTGCAAGATTATTCCTTATCCTCCAACGCTGCCTTCAGCAGGTCGCCGAGGCTCGTTCCGAAATTGGTTTCGGCTGGGCTGTATTTTTCCTTCAGCTTGCG
>NZ_JBAVFI010000364.1:0-1880 GCF_049588175.1 Mesobacillus sp. | reverse complement strand
GTATTTCCCATTAATTTTTTCAGGAAAAATTAAAACATCCTTATTTTCCGGTGCGAAAATCATTCCGTGGTGCTCGGTTGTCACAAAGTCCTTAGTGGAAACCATGGATTCGCCAACACCAACAGGTGATACGGCACTGAAGTAAATATAATAAGTATCATCAATCTTCGTAATCCTTGGGTCTTCAATCCCGAATGTCTCAAGCTCATTTGAAGGGTAAACAAATGGCTTTTCATCAATCGTAAAGTTATGGCCATCCTTACTGCGGGCAATCCTCAAATACGATAATGAAGTCAGATAAGCGAAACGGTTCGTCTCTCCAGCTTTTTGAATCGTCCGTGGATCTGAAAAATTGTACGCAGGATCGTTCAAATTGAATTCCAGAATTTCAAGCTCATTTGTTTTCGGATTATACACAGGTGATTTCACAATCTCAGGGTTATCACTGATCGGACGCTCTGCGACACGCAGCAGCATGATGGTTTCATCGTTAAAAGTCGTAATCCCCGCATTGAATGCGCCAATCACTTCAAAGTCCTCGCGATGCGGTTTTACTTCCATTGGTGTCACTAACGGATTCTCTTCATATCTATAAACATTCATGTTGTAATCCCCTCAATTCAGTCAGTTTTTTTGCTCGTATCGTAAAAATGGATCTGCAATCGTAATTTTTTGTGCTTCGGCATCACTGATTCCTGCATAGATATCTGCTGTGCCATCCGCTTTCCGGACAATTCCGCCACTGAACACAACATCAGCCAGGTCAGGTCGCTTGGAGGCACCAGGAAGAAAATTGCTTCTCGTTGCGATCAGCTCCATATCTGAAAACGCTCCTGTTTCCGGATCAAGCGCGAAAACCATCGGATAATAATGGCGGTCTCCGGCTGCATCGAATGAAGCTACGTGGCCAAGGACACCAACCAAACCATTTGCAAGCAGATGCGGCTCGTTCGCCCCGCCCCACTCTTCATCAATGAACTGATCTTCAAATAAAGGAGCCTCGTTGATGACATCGAGCGTCAACTATTCCAATGAAGAAATGCGGGCCCAGCCAATTTTCCCTCTGCCGCCCTTATCACCCTGAGGTCTTGTCAGCACACCGATGCTGCCATCAGCCAGCTCAACAAGGCGAAGATCCTTCATGCCATCTGGACCTTTTGCAAATTCCACTAAACTTGCAATGTTCTTTCCTTTATAAAAAACGGTACGCCATCCAAGTGCATTTTCGATTGTCGGATGCGGGAAAATCTGTACGCCGCCGAGGACTAATTCACCAGCAATCCTTGTGTAAAAAGGATCCTGCAATTCAAACACAGGCGCATCTTTTCGAGGAACCCATTCGCCGTTTCTTTCGACGAAGAAATACACGCTGGAATGCTCGCTGTCACGTGATTCCACGCGGCCGGCAATCACCTGCTCACCCTCATCTTCAAAAGGTGCTGAAATATTATAGACATCCTTTTCTCCAACACCAGAGAATACGATTTTTCCCGGATTGTCCGGCTGTGCTTTCGAAGAGAACTCCTCCAAAAGCTGTTCGCAAGTTTTTACATTACCTTTCGTTAAGACCGTCATTCCCAGCATCCTCCTTTAAAATAATGACTTCATTTGCAGATATTTTGAGAACATCACTGCCTTCCAGCGAATTACGCTTGTTCGAAAGCAGCAGGTTCATGTCTTGCATCTCTAATTCAAGGGATTTCTCTTCCTCAGAAAAGTTCAGAGCAACTAGTGTCCGCTCCCTCTCGTTCCTTCTCATGAAGGAGATCATTCCATCCTGATAACGCAAGAATTCATATTCTCCTGTTTGGAAGGAAGTATGTTCTTTGCGCAGCTTCAACAATCTTTTATAGAAGGAAAGCATCGAATCAGGATTGCCT
>NZ_JBAVFI010000363.1:0-2549 GCF_049588175.1 Mesobacillus sp. | reverse complement strand
GCATTAGCAACTGTCTTCGCCTTCCTTTCTTTCGCAGGGTTTGAAGGTGCTTCCAGTTTAGGTGAAGAAACAAAGAATCCTAAAAAGGCCATCCCGATCGCCATTATCTCTGCTGTATTTTTAACAGGAATATTCTATATTGTAGTGAGTTTCGCGACAACTATTGGATTTGGTCTAGATAGTGAAGGCAACGGGAATTTCGCAAAATCATCTGCACCACTTGCAGATCTTGCTGACATGTATATGTCGAGAGGATTCGCAGCTGCTATTATGTTTGGTGCTTTTTTATCGGCTTTCTCTTGTGCGTTGGCAAGTGCCACGGCAGGGTCAAGAATGCTATTTTCAATGGGTCGTGACGGTTTTATCCATCAAAAAGTTGGGGAAACCCATAAGAAATATCATTCCCCCTATATTGCATTGAGTGTAATCATGGTCATATCTCTAATCGCTTTATTTCCTTTAAAAGGCATTGGCCTTGATGGGGGATTGATTTTTGGATATTTAGGAACCATTGGGGTGCTATCGCTCTTGTTAACCTATTTAGTCACAACAATTGGCGGTATGCGTTATTTTGTTAAGAATAAAATTTGGAAGGGCCCTATTCTTATTCTTCCTGCACTAGCAGTAATTGGTTTAGGCTATAGTTTATATTCAAACGTATTTCCAATTCCAGCAGCTCCATTTAATTATTTTCCATACATCGTGATCGGCTGGATCCTTCTTGGTGTGATTATTACTGCTTTAAACCCTGCATTAGTTTCACGGATTGCAGAACGCCTTATGTCTGATGAAGAATCACAAAACGATATTTCTGCATAGAAACGAGGTTAGGACATGCTTCTACTTTCCTTCGAACGATTAGGAATGGCGAACAGACAAGCCAATCATATAAAAGCCTATAGATGGATTCATAGTTTATTGAAAAATGGTTGCAACGTTTATCAAACAAAACATGAATTGGAAGTAGTAACAAACCATTTCCCTGAAGGTCATATCTATCCTGCAGGAACGATTCTGGCGGACACTGATATTACTCCTTCAGCAGATATCACTGTTGATTTTACTGATTGGAAAGATGAATATTTAGTTTCAGTTAAAAGATTAAAACTTCCAAATCGCATAGGAGTTTACAACGGTTTGAACAGCGCTCCTTTCTGCTTTGATCCCTACAAATCAGTTTTGGACTTATTCGAACTTGAATTTGAAGAACTATCTGATGAACAAATTAGACAAGGTACATTGGAGAACATTGATTTATTTATTGTTCCGGGTGGTCCAGATGCCGGGGAATCCTATTATGCTGGACTAGGAAAAAAAGGCATGGAAGAAATTCGCCGGTATGTTTTAAATGGCGGGAAATACCTGGCTTCCTGCGCAGGTGCCTACCTTCCCTTAACCGCAAAGCCCGGCACACCACAATCTAGGATGTGGTTAAATATTATTAACGCCACTGACTCAACAGGACTAGATTATTGGAGAACAGGAACAGGGTTTGTGCGCATTAATCTAAACGTAAATGATCACCCCAGCATGTACGGAATTTCTTATGGTGACCCCAGCACTTTAGATGTTATCTACTGGGAAGGACCGGGTATAGAAACAATTGACGCAGACAACATAACAATCCTTGCTACCTATAAAGAATTCATTGCATCTGGAGTTGATAAGCCAAACTGGTCAGTTGCAGAAAACCAATGTGCTGTTGATTCACTTGAATGGAGCAACCCATTATCACAAGAGCGTTTTAATTCGTTCCTAAAAGGCAAAGCTGCTGCAGTCGAAGCAACTGCGGGGGAAGGAAAACTTATTCTTTTCTCGTTCCATCCCGAATTTGGCTCGCCTGTAACGGGTTCATGGGAAAATAGCCTGACTCACCTTCTCATCTTAAACAGTATTTATTATTTATGTTCTGAAGATGTCTAATTAACACCATGGAAAAGCGATTAATCCCTTTCTAGTTTTTTCTGGCTCGATATCCTATTTTTGAAATATTAATTGATTCTTCATTTGATCTGGCTCATTTTTTACAGCAAAAAGCTTGCAGAGGAGGCCACCACCTCAATCTGCAAGCTTTTTTGTTTTAACCTACTACTATAGATTTATTTAATTGCTAATCACAATATCATCAAAGTTAAGCCTGTGCCCCGAAGTACCAGAAACAACACTCCGGAAGCGGACTGAAGATGTCTGGCTTAACGTAAACGTTTTTACCTGCAAACTGGACGTGCTGGAATTCAAGCTGCCAACGTTGGTCCATGTGGAACCGCTATTCGTTGACATTTGCAGCTGCCATCTGGCTCCAGTGTCGGTGCCAAAATTGGCGTGTGAAATTTGGACGCTTGTTGCTCCGCTCACGTTGAAGTTCATCGTAAGGGCACCGCTCGCTCGAACACGCGCGGACTGGGTGCCATTTTTCTTGTCCGTGCTTAAATTTCCGATCAGCGCATTATCAAAATACCAGGATCCGCTTGATAATGTAACATTCCCTGATGTATAGGCTGTTTTCGTGCCAGTTTCGAATTTCTCATTCACTGTGGCAGTACCGCCAC
>NZ_JBAVFI010000362.1:0-2417 GCF_049588175.1 Mesobacillus sp. | reverse complement strand
GCCTTGAATAAAAGGTAATATCATGTGATTTAAATATGAGATAGCGATCAGAAGTATATAACGTTATTTCCTCAGAAGAACTGCTAAATAACCTGATTAATTCTTTTGCCGATTGCAAGGGTAAAATATATGTACCCTTAATTCCGTTAGCAATTTCCTGCTCACTTAATGCCAGTCTATGTGAATTAGTCGCAGCACAAATAAGCTTATTTACTTGAAAGGAAAGCAGCAAACCAGTAAGGACAGGACGAGAATCATTATGAGAGACAGCAATTGAGGTTTGTTTAATCATTTGGATTAAAGTATTCATTGGCATTTTAAAAGATTCCGTGCTTGTCAATTCTGGCAGCTTAGGAAAGTCATCAGGATTAAACCCGCTTAGCTGAATTTTTATTTCCTCAGACTGAATCGTTATTTTGTCATTTTCAACCAATGAAATGGTAATCATGTTTGGCATTTTCAACCAATGAAATGGTAATCATGTTTGGCATTTTTTTCACTAGCTCAAGTAAATATTTAGCTGATAAAATGATACTTCCACTTTCGTAAATTTCCATGCTGCCATCGCCTGAAAGTAAAATTTCTTTTTCGATAAATATGTCATGATTGCTTGCTGCCAGTGTCAAACCATCTGAATCGGCGGAAATTTTTATGCCGCCCAGAATAGCTGAATTTGTATTTGACGGTACAATCCTGATAATTTCTGTTATGGCTTGATGAAAGCTATCACGATCAATTTTAAAGTTCATTTAGAAAACCTCGCAAAATTTTTCTCTTACTAATATATTCGACATAAAATGAGGAAATTCCTGTAAATTCCTGCGCAAAAAAGCGATCTCCCTCAAAGGGAAATCGCTTAATCATTAGTACGTTTATTTAACTTTTTCCTTCTGTAAAATCAACTGCACAACATGTCCCATTCCGGTATGCAGTTCGCCTTCTTTTCTTTCTTTTTCACCGTAAAAGAAATGCAGTATTTTGTAGTCTTCTATCCATTTTAATAAATCACCCGGATGATAAAGCATATTGACTGTTTTAGGTCCGCCAGTTTTATAACGAACCTGATCCTCTGAATAAACCTCCATCATAAGGATTCCACCACCTTTTACACTAGAGAGCAACTTATCAAACACGGTCTTTTGATCCTTTTTATCAAAATGGCCAAAAACCATAATAGCTGCGTCAAACTCAGCGGTTGGTACTTCATCATTTATTAAATCCTTTTGTTCCGTATTTACGTTTACTCCATTCTGGTCGGCAAGAGCTTCTGTTTTCCTTAACCCATTAAGTGCATAGTCATAGGCAGTGACTTCATGTCCTTCCGATGCTAGGTATACAGCATTCCGCCCCTCACCTTCAGCGAATGCGGCTACCTTTTTATGATTTTGCAACCGGTGAGCTTGGCTTCGAATAAATTCATTAGGTTCTTCACCATACACATATTGCTCTGCTCCGAATCTTTCGTTCCATGGATTTACCATACGATCACTCCTTACTTTATCATTATACCCAATACCCTTTTTTTAGTATGATTAAAGAACACGGGGCTATCCTAGATTTAAAAGGGTATTAGTGCTGATAGGAGGTATGAATATGAATGAATTAAAATCGATAGAAGAAGTTAAAAGCTTGATTAATGATCATGAAGTAAGCTTTATCTATGTCTTAACTGACGGCTGAAGTGTTTGTCATGGTTTGCTTCCTCAGGTTGAGGAAGTGATGAAAGATTTTCCGAAAATCGAAATGGGTTTGGTGAACGCTGGAAAGGTAGAGGAAATCGCAGGATTCCTGATGGCTTTCACTGTACCAGTACTTGTCCTATATGTAGATGGCAGGGAATATTTAAGAGAAGCCAGGATCGTCCAAGTAGAAAAATTCAGAGACGATATGGCTAAAATTTATGAGGGTATTTTCGGAGAATAGTCACTTGCTGGAAAAACGCCTGGTTTTTTAACCAGGCGTCCTTTTTCAGAGAATGATTAACTTTTTTACATCATACTAACTAACTTGCCCTCCAAAGCATCAATATACCTCTTAGCGGATTTTTGAACGGATTGTTGGGCATTTTTCTTAATGACTCGATGAAAAGCATTATAAAGACGGTCAAAGTCTAAATCGTTAACTCTAGCGGCCATTTCCTGAACCTTGTTGGCAGGCAATGGAATGAGGTTAGGGTAACTGTACATGAAACTTACCCATTGTCGATCGGCCACTACTTGAATAATATCACCAGTGAGAAGTACGCCTTGCTTCTTCATATCATTTTCCCAGTGCAAAACACTTCCACCATTAAAATGACCACCCAAACGATACAATGTTACACCCGCATCAAGCTCCAGAGAATCACCAGACCAGAATATGATTTTGTCACTCGGCCTGGTGACCCATTGTTGATCTGCTTCATGGATGTATATGAT
>NZ_JBAVFI010000361.1:0-1847 GCF_049588175.1 Mesobacillus sp. | reverse complement strand
TTTTAAACATGTTTATATTTTCGATTTTTCATTCCGATATTCATTCGCAATGCATTTGTTGGCTTGCTGCGGAATTCAAACTATATTATGATTTAATAATGAATAGGTGATGGAGTTCACCTTAAACCGCCGTAAGGCTAATGGCTCCTGTCAGTAATTTTAGCTGGCAGGAGTCTATTATTTTTTAATTGAAATTCGGAGGCATAGATCATGGCTTACTTATGGATTGGGATAGCAGGTTTCCTCGGGGCAATTTTAAGATATAGTATTGGTCTTTTCTTATTTGATGAAAGTCTAGAGTTTCCTTTTGCCACACTTACCGTTAATCTATTAGGCAGTTTTTTATTATCCTGGTTCACTACTGTTTTTGTAAAAAGATTTTCAATTCCTGACCACTTGAAGGCTGCCATCGGAACGGGATTGATTGGCTCTTTTACTACTTTTTCTACGTTAAGTGTAGAAACGGTCACGTTAATTCACAATAATGAATTATTTTTAGCATTTGTTTATGTACTCATTAGTATTGCAGGAGGGCTCATTATGAGCCGGCTAGGATATCGGGTAGTAAAGGAGAAGCGAACCAATGAGCATACTTAATGTTTTTTTTGTTGGGTTAGGGGGGTTTTTGGGGGCCATCTCTCGTTATTCAGTCAGTCAATTCATCAATAAGAAGTTTTCTTTTAAAATCCCAATAGCTACACTTTTCATCAATTTACTAGGTTCCTTTCTTTTAGGCTTTATCATTGGAATGGGAATAGAAGGGACTGCCATATTATTAATGGGTACTGGCTTTATGGGGGCATTTACAACATTCTCAACCTTTAAACTTGAAGGAATTCAACTCCACTTAGAAAAACGGAAAAAAGATTTTTTCATTTACAACGGAGTTAGTTACGGTGGCGGAATTTTGTTAGCTTATATAGGGCTTACACTGGGACATTTATTTTTATAGTGATTAATGAAGGTATTTCTTTGTTTATTGAATAACTGCGAAATCATAATAAGTTGGTAAATTAAAGATTTACATTTTTGATAAGAAATTAGAACCTTTGAAACGGCAGAGATCTGCCGTTTTTTTGTTTATAGAAATTAGCCAAAATAGCGAAGCATAATCTTTAATAAGTAATTGCTCGTTTGATTTTGCTTTTTGTAAATAAAATTCGGAAATTTGCAGGAGAAAAGTATTGTTAATGGAAATATATTAGTAACAAATACCCATACTAATAAATAGGAGGTGGAATGAATGTTTGAATATGGCAAGGATATTCCATTAGAAGGTGCGGTAATAGGCCAATTGAATCAGCAGGTAAATGCTGAAGAACTGGCAAAAAGTGAAGGAACGGTGTTCAATTTTGACCATCGCAAGGACATCCCGCTGGACGGAGTTAAATAAATAAAAACAAAAAGCCTGGGCTTCCAGGCTTTTTTGGTGGGTTAAAATTGTTTTGCGAATTCCTTCGCACGATCAATTGCTTTTTGCTTAATATCTGCTGCTTGATCTGGTGTTGCTGCCATACCTTCAACTGCGATCGTTTCGATTTCAGGAACGCCCATGAATCCCAGGATTGCACGTAAATAGCTGTCGCCAAATTCCAGGGCCTTTGCAGGTCCTTCTGAATAAACACCGCCTCGAGCCTGGATGTGAACAGCTTTTTTATCTGTCAATAAACCAACAGGTCCTTCCGCAGTATATTTAAATGTCTTGCCAGCAATCGCAATATTATCGATATAGGACTTCAATTTTGGAGGGAAGCTCAAATTCCACATCGGAGTTACGAAAACATATTTATCGGCTGCTACGAATTGATCTGTCAGTTGATTGATTGAGCTCACTTTTTGCTTTTCAT
>NZ_JBAVFI010000360.1:0-3368 GCF_049588175.1 Mesobacillus sp. | reverse complement strand
CTTCTAGATAATCAAGTACCTTTTTTCGATAAAGAGAAATACCTTTATAGTCTGCAATAAAGTCCGGGAGTTCATGGAGAATCGAATAAAATTGTTCTAGCCAAGGGGAATGCTGAATGAACCTTTCTAAAGGCAGCAAGTGTGAATGGATGGTAAATAAAATACCGTTGCTTTTTGGCAGACGGAAAAGCTTTTGAACCTCTACTCTTAAATGAACGAGTTCTCCCGCATTTTCCTTTGTTACCTGCTTCCTGGCCTGACCCCATTCTGAAAATGTTTCAAGTGATGTATCTAATCGGTTACCTGCCATGAGCGACCAGTTTTTCCTCCCCCAAGGAGTACCTGCCTCGATTCGCATTAAAAATTGCAGAATTCGATCATCCAGGGAATCATCTCGAAAACCGGGAATTGGAGAATGTATTTCTTTAAAAGACATACCCAGGTCAAAATACAAGGACCAATTTGCCGGAAAGCAAAGCTGACCAGCGTCTAAAAATAGGTTGCCATCCCGTTGCATCATCAAGATCAAATCCTCTTGAACATGTCGGCCAATGAAATCTAAAGGCTCCACTTCAAGAGTTGAATTGTCACCAAATGTAAAGGCGGATTTTTCTTTTGTCTGGAGGTTGAAAAATACCCTCTTATTATCTACTTTTTGTAATGTGAATTTATCAGGATAATAAGTCACTAGATGATCCATTATTAAATCAACCACTTCCCACTGCGCATCCAACGTATGCGGTAACGAATGGTAGCATCTTTCAGGATGGTGGGATAGCAGCTCTCTTTTTAGATTGATTTCTTCTAAATAGCCGTCTGTTAGCTCAATTGAATTCGGCGGATTTAATTGAGCGGCATTATTCGAGTATCTGTAGACATCACTATCCCCAAAGGGGTAAGGAAAAGAAGATACATCCTCATTTGTCATCATAAATTCACCTGTTTTCAGAATTTTTCATTTACTTATACTATACAAAAAAACAGCGATGATAGCACTTGAAAATCCAATACTCTTTCGAAACTACATAAAGCCTATCTATTAGACAATTTTCTGACCAGTTACAATTTTTGTCCTTTAGAGTTCCTCTATGAGACATTTTTGTCTTTTCAATATCCTTTAGCACCTATGTTTCGCCCCCATATATCATGTAAAACAAAAACTGACCAGCCTTAATGGCTGGTCAGTTTCTATTTGTTATTTATCCTTTTTGGCGACTACTTCCGTGATATACTTCGTTACAGCCTTTATTTCTTCCTCGGACAAAATGTCTCCGAACGCTGGCATGACAGTGCCGCCGTTTTTCACTCGTTCCATGACTTTATCGGGGTCATGGGCTACCTTGCTAATCTGTAAATCAGGGCCATTATGGCCGCCTGTTCCGCCCTCTCCATGACAGGCTAGACAGTTTCCTTTATAAACCTCTTTACCATCGACGGCGCTTCCCTCAGTACCGTCTCCAGCTTGATCTTTATCTGTTTTATCATCTTGTTTTTCAGGTTTTTTCGGTTTCGTTCCCGATTCAATTTTCCCATCGAGGGAGAAGGTCCAGAGCGAATCTCCATGCTTCGACCCTGCTAAAGAGTTTCCGGCAGCAAGAACCGTTATATACTCCTTCCCGTCAACTTCATACGCCACTGGTGCCGCATTGACACCGGCATCCGTCTTGAATTCCCAAACCTGTTCACCGGATTTTGCATCATAAGCGATCAGCCTTCCGTCATTATGCCCTACGAAGACCAGACCTCCTTTTGTTGTAAGAACTCCGCTGTAGGCTGTTGCATCCCATTTCTTCTGCCATGCGATCTTATTTGTTTTAACATCAATCGCAGTCACAGTGCCTCTTAAAGGTGCGTCCTGGATCGGCTGAATGATGCTTCCTAGATAGATGCTGCCTTCTTCAAATTCCTCTTCACTTCTTGTAAAAGTGGAGTACTGGTCCGTACCCAATACGTAGAAGTACTCTGTTTCAGGATTATAGGCAGATGGCGGCCAGTTGGCTCCTCCGAAGGTTGACGGTTTCACCAGAATTGGTTCTTCCCAGTAAGGCGTGAAAATCTTGCCAAATAGCTCACCTTTATACCCTTTTATGTCCTTTTTCACATCATTTTCAGTTACTTCCTGTGGCACGAATGAGTCACCTTTAGGAACTGGCTGAGTTGGCGATGTTTTTTGACGTTCCTCCTGTGGTACTGGTTTTTCATCAATTCCTACCAAAGGTTTTCCGTTTGTGCGATCGAGAATATAAACCCAACCTGTTTTACCTGCTTGAGCAAGAGCTTTTTTCTTCTTTCCATCCTTTTCTACATCAAATAACACGACAGGATTCGGTGAGTCTAAATCCCAAATATCATGATGGACCTCTTGGAAATGCCATTTGTATTTTCCAGTTTCCGCATCAATTGCCACAATGGAAGATGAGAAAAGATTGTCTCCCTCTCTCTTGCTTCCATCCAAATCGGGAGCGGCATTTCCCGTTGAAAAGTATAGAAGTCCTAATTCAGGATCCACTGCTGGAGTTTGCCAAACTGGCGCTCCTCCATGTTTCCACGATTCATTGTCGCTTGGCCAAGTTTCGTGGCCGGTTTCTCCAGGACCCGGAATCGTGTAGAATCGCCATAGTTCCTTTCCATTTTTAGCATCAAAGGCTGTGACTCTGCCTCTTATTCCGTATTCACCGCCAGCTAGTCCAGTGTATACTTTTCCATTATAGTAAAGTGGTGCACTTGTAATTGTATAGCCCTTTTTCCAATCCTCTACCTTTGTTGTCCAAACCTCTTTGCCTGTTTTTTGGTCCAAAGCCACAAGCCTTGCGTCTAACAGACCTACGTATACCATTCCATCGCCGATTGCCACACCCCTGCTTGTCCAACCACAACAAACAGTGTCCAAATCTTCAATATCTGGCTTATAGGTCCACAGCTTCTCTCCATTCTTTACATTAATAGCAGTAACTTCATCGGCACCGGTGATGATATACATGACACCGTTGTAAACGACGGGAGAAGCTTCTCCTGAATACTTAAACTCAAAACCTGATCCAAGAGAAGTGATCCATTCCCCCTTTAACCCCTTCACATTGGAAGCATTGATTTCATCCAGAGTCGAATACCGCTGATTATAGGTATTTCCGCCATTTGTAACCCAATTATCTTTTGGTGCAGCTGTCAATTCCTTTGCTTCAAACTCCGGGATTGACTGATCCTTTTCAGCCACCTCAGATGTTTGAGGTGAATCATTTTTTTCAATCTTGTTATCCGCTTTTTCTTTATCATTCAATGTGGTGAAATAAATAAAAAATAGAATGACGACGATAAATACCCCAGTTAACCATATAACATTAAATTTATTGCTTTGATGTTCCTTCAAC
>NZ_JBAVFI010000359.1:0-1836 GCF_049588175.1 Mesobacillus sp. | reverse complement strand
CTGGCGCAGGTAGTCATTGATCTAAGCAACCGACCTCACCTCGAAATGCGCGCTGAATTCCCTGCACAACAGGTCGGAACGTTTGATGTTGAGCTTGTCCATGAATTCCTATGGAAGCTCGCGCTTGAAGCAAGAATGAACCTGCATGTTGTCGTCCACTACGGTAAAAATACTCACCATATGATTGAAGCAGTTTTTAAGGCATTGGGCCGTGCGCTTGATGAAGCGACGACGATTGACCCACGAGTAAAAGGTGTTCCTTCAACGAAAGGGATGCTGTAAATAGTTTCACCAGGGTATAGACCTCGCGTCTAAAGTCTGATGTTACAAGTAGAAAACTTGATCGAATGCGAGAACCTGCATAGGAAAGGAAGTTAAACCATGATTGGCATCGTTGATTACGGCATGGGCAATTTATTCAGCGTCAGCAAAGCGCTAGAGAGACTGAATGCGCCATATTTTATATCACAATACAAGGACGGTTTGCTTGAAGCAGATGCATTGCTGGTCCCTGGAGTAGGCTCATTCCGTGATGCAATGGAAGCCTTGAATCGTACCGGTTTGACAAAAACGATCCGCGATTTCGCAGCTACCGGAAAGCCTGTGCTCGGAATATGCCTCGGCATGCAGCTGTTGTTTGAAGAAAGCACGGAGAATGGACTGACAAAGGGCCTAAGCCTGCTGCCAGGAAAAGTGGAGCGATTCAAAGGAAAGACAGATCAGGGTGAGTCCTATAAAGTTCCGCATATGGGCTGGAACAAGCTTCGTTTTACCGGTGATTCACCATTATTGAGTGGTATCGAAGAGGACTACGTCTACTTTGTGCATTCCTATTATGTAAAAGCAGCTGACACTGAGGTACTTGTTGCGGTTGGTGACTACTATGACGTTGAAGTACCTGCCATCGTAGGCAGTGGGAATATATTCGGCATGCAATTCCATCCAGAAAAAAGCAGTGAAATGGGAATGGGGCTGCTCAGGAATTTTACCGAGCTTGCGGCAGAAAGGAAGGCTAAGCTATGAAATTCACCATCTATCCAGCAATAGACATGCGCGGCGGAAAATGTGTCCGTCTTTTGCAGGGAGACTATGATAAGGAAACAGTATATGGGGACTCTCCTTTCGAAATGGCCAAGAAATTTGCCAGTGAAGGCGCAGAGTGGATCCATATGGTAGACTTGGACGGTGCTAAGGATGGCAAAAGGGTCAACGATGAATTTGTCATCAAGGCAGCACAGGAGCTTGGAGCCAATGTGCAAATTGGCGGCGGCATTCGCACCGAAAACGATATCAATCATTACCTGGAAAATGGCGTTGCCAGAGTCATCATTGGCAGCATCGCTGTTTCGAATCCTGAGTTTGCTGAGGAAATGGTAAAGAAATATGGATCGCGAATAGCCATCGGCCTTGATGCGAAAAATGGCCTTGTTGCTACCCACGGCTGGCTGACTACCTCTGAAGTAACTGCAGTGGATCTTGGAAAAAGATTCGCAGACGCGGGTGCGGAGACGTTTATTTTTACCGATATCGCAACAGATGGAACTCTTGCGGGACCGAATGTGGAAGCAACTCGCCAGCTCGCGTTAGAAACAGGAAAAAGTGTCATCGCTTCAGGCGGTGTCAGCTCGCTGGACGATTTGGAAGCACTGAAGTCTTTGAGAGCAGATGGGGTCAGCGGGGCAATCGTCGGAAAAGCCATTTACGAAGGGCGCTTCGCGGTAAAATCTGCCCTGGAAGTGGGGAGTGAATAATGCTTAGTAAAAGAATCATTCCATGCCTCGATGTAAAAAATGGCCGTGTCGTAAAGGGTATCCAGTTTGTCCAGCTTCGCGACGC
>NZ_JBAVFI010000358.1:0-2056 GCF_049588175.1 Mesobacillus sp. | reverse complement strand
ACGCACGATGGAAATGCGTTAGCATTTTCGGAGGAGTCGAGTACCCTCCGCTCCAATCCACAGGTGCTAAAAAATCAATACTGACTTTTAATAAATCCTATATATTAAAAGCACTTACAATGTAATCAAGTTCAACCTTTATGGTTGTTCCTTTTCCTACTGAACTCTCGATCTTCATCGATCCGTTGTGCTCCTGGATGATTTTATTGCTGACGGTTAGTCCCAGGCCGATTCCTTTATCTTTGGTGGTGTAAAACGGCGTACCAAGATGGCGCATTAATTCTGCTTCTATCCCGGGACCTTCATCTGTAATCCTGACCTGAACATTTCCTGCCTCGTATATTTGGATTTCAATGTCGATATTTCCACCGTTTGGCATAGATTCAATTGCGTTTTTCAGGAAATTTAAAAACACTTGCTTCAGCTGATGCGGATTGCACAGCAGTTCAACCTTGGTTTGAGGATAATTTGTTATGATCTGCACGTTATGCAATATTGCCTGTGGATGAATGACATTAATCGTGCTGTCCACTATCGCACACAATTCCCCTTTTACAAATTGAACAGCCTGAGGCTTTGCCAGCGACATAAATTCATTTACAATCATATCGATTCTATCCAATTCGTTCATGATGATCATCAAGTAATCTGACTGTTTTTGTTTATCTGTGCTGGTTTGCAATAACTTGGAAAACCCTTTTAATGCAGTCAACGGATTTCGGATTTCATGTGCTACTCCGGCAGCTAGTTGGCCCGTAATCGACAGCCGGTCCAAATTTCGTATGGCTGCATCATTTTTCACCCGATCGGTAATATTCCGGCCGACACTTACAAAGGAATCAACTTCCTTTTTTTCATTATAAATCGGTGAAATATTATATTCTGTATAAACAACGGATTCCTTATCAACTGTCCTGAATTTTTTCCTGAGCAGCTGCGGTTCACCCGTTTCCAGAATCTCATCGATTTTATTATCAAGTATTGCCTCTTCTTCCGAACATAAGAATTCCTCTAAATTTCTCCCAACAATCTTTTCAGGTGGAAGACCAATTACTTTTTCATGTGATGGAGAGGCATAAACGATTTTTTTATCCTTTGTGAATACTTTAATCATATCACTAGTATTTTCAGTGATTAATTCGTAGAGTTCACGAGTCCTGTGCAATTCATTTTCCATTCTCACAATACTAGTAATATCACGATAGATTGCAATGATCGCGATAATTTCCCCTTTTTTGTTTCGGAAAGGAGAATAAGAAACTGCTATATCCAGCATTGATCCGTCTTTGTGATACCGTTGAGTGATCATGTTGGTATATGCTTTGCCATTCTTAACATCATTCATAAGATCCCCAACAAAAGCCGGATTCGAAAACTCGTAAAATGTTTTTCCTATAAGGTCCTCCTCTGTATAGCCAAAAATTTCAGTATACATATGGTTGATCCTTACAAAGCGATTCTCCATATCGACAATAGCAAACCCGTCAGCCGTACAATTTAAAAATAAATCTAGCAGCTCATCCGGATTATAAATTGATTCGTCATCCGTTCCAAACAAAGGGAAACTATTACGCATAGAGATCTCTCCAAACTTTCATAAACTTTACATCTCTATTTTACAGAAAGTTGCGATTTATCAAAAGAAGTATTTTTCAAAGTGTGGTATCACATGGATTACAATTTTCATTAAGGTCATATATCTCTCTTATTTTAAAAAAGTCCCGGAATCCCGGGATGCCTATTAAACATTCATATCTCTTTTTCTATAAAAGTGATAAGTTGCTGCTGTAAGTATCAGAATGAGCATGATTGATAAGGTAAGATACACGGAATCGAAATTTCCCTCATTCAATAGATCCTTCGCATCGTAATATTTAAACGGAGTGAAATATTTCAATCCTTCCAGCTTTTCATTCATATCGATTGCGATGGATAGGATAAAAAAGATGAGCAGGATTCCGGTCGATAAAGAATTGGCCTTTTTGGCTTGTTTGAAAATAGCTGCTACCGCCGTTCCAATGAGCAAAAAGATCAGCTGGAGGATGAACATGCCGAT
>NZ_JBAVFI010000357.1:0-1537 GCF_049588175.1 Mesobacillus sp. | reverse complement strand
GTCCCGCAGCTTTAAAAACAGTAAGGTCTGTGTCATTTGGCATCAGCTTATATAAATTATAAATAAATGAATGAGCCACGGGTGTCGGTGCAGCTTCAACAAACTGTTTTACAAACCAACCATTTTGATCACTCGTTTCAAACATGAACGAAGGACCTTCATTTCCTCGTGCCTCAAAATTCAGCACCAATCCAACATCTTTTACGAAGGGATGTTCTTCAACAAATGCCTTTGCTCCGAGCATCCCATTCTCTTCACCATCTGTTAAAAGGATAATGACGTCGTTTTGAAGGGATTTCATTTCCTTTAATGCTCTGACCGTCTCTAAAATAGCAGAAACCCCAGCTCCATCATCGGATACACCTGGACCTCCCGGCACCGAATCATAGTGAGCAACAAGCATGATGGCTTTCGAAGAATTCGTTCCTTCTATTTTGGCAACAATGTTCTCGATTGTTCCTCCTGCAATCCATGAGCCAGTATCATGAAGTGAATTTGCTTTTTGAATTTCAGGATTGACTCCTAGTTCTTCTAAAACCCCCACCAAGTAGTCTCGTACTCGATCATGTTCTTTCGAACCAAGAGGATGTGGCGCAACAGCAAAATCCTCTAAATAGGAGAAGGCTCTTTCTGCAGAAAATACAGTTGTAGCAACACTCGCAGGTACAACTTTTGGGGACTGTAACTGTAATAAACTCACAAAAATTGTTCCTAAAATAATGGCGATAACAGAAATGAAAATAAGGACCGATCTTTTAGTATTTTCATGAAATGTTTGTTTTGTATCACTTGATGGTAAATGTGCCAATCAATTCTCTCCTTTATGGTGAAAAACTTAAATATATAATCAAAATATGCATTTTTATTATGGATTAGAAAAGGTCATACCTCATAGTGAATTACGTCATATAGTGGTCATATGACTTTTATGACTTTGGAAAAAGGAGAACGAGAAAAGCTTGTTGAATACAGCTAGGATCGAACTTTTAATGAATGAAGGAGTTATAAATGCGTCCGATACATAATGAAACTCATTGGGTGTATAAAACCGCCCAAATAACAAGGACTGGTTGGTTTGCATTCCATTTATTGATTTTGATTTTCTTCCTGACCTCTATGCCATTCTTTTGGCTCGTATTGCTTTTGTTCTTTGCCGCATTTCTAACTCCCATTTGGTCTGGATTTAAAAAAGCTAGTTTTGATTTTAAAAAATATCCGTTACTTGAATTGATTTTTAGTGGATTGTTCTTGATTGTAGGCTGTTACTTTTTTGGAGAGTATTCGTCTTTTTTGGCCTACCCTTCACTCTGCGCAGGTATTTATAGCAGGCCTGGGAAGGAAAGATGGGTTTTATGGGCCGGCTTTTCCATTGCTCCTTTTATCGCGATACTCGCAGTGGGATTAAACCAGTTGGGGATGGGTGTTATTGATGGACTATTTTTCTTCGGTGTTGGATTAGCCATTGCTAAAGTGCTTGAAGCAGAGAAGAAAACGCAAGTGTTACTGGAGGAGAACCGTCGGCAGAATCAACTTTTAG
>NZ_JBAVFI010000356.1:0-4499 GCF_049588175.1 Mesobacillus sp. | reverse complement strand
GTGGCCGAGATGATGATGAGCGGTGGATTTTCAGCCTGGGTCGATGAGGAAGAATCCTCCACCGCAGCAAATCTAGTAAGTTTGTTTTTTTCTTTCCTTTTCATCCCACTGTCAGTTGCCAGTTATTGGTTTTACCTTGTAATCGCAAGATGGAACGATCCGAAGATTTCTCAAGTATTCGCAGTTTATAAAGAGTGGGAGCTCTCGTTAAAAGTAATCGGTACATCTATTCTGATGGGTATTTTCACCATGCTATGGACATTATTATTGATTATTCCTGGAATTATTAAAGGCATGGCGTATTCACAAGCTTTTTTCCTGATGAAGGACAATCCTGAGTACTCTGCACTAGAGGCGATCACCGAAAGCAGAAAGAGAATGAAAGGGTATAAGTGGAAATATTTCCTCATGAACCTTAGCTTCATTGGCTGGATCTTCATCGCTATTTTCACATTAGGAATCGGTTTTCTATGGCTAACCCCTTATATTTCCACAGCCAACGCCACCTTTTATAACGAATTCATCGCACCAAGAGGCAATGAAGAAGTAAAATCAGCAGATTTAGCTATTTAACACATTAACGCGCTGGGGGTCAGACCCCCAGCGCGTTAATGTGTTAAAGGGATTTTAAATTCCAAGTGTATATTAAAGGATATTTCTGTAAAATAGCGAATAGTTATAATTCTAGTCTTAAAGAAATGAGTTGAGATTATGAGCTATGATAAGTCGACGATCTATTTAATTGATCAAAAGGACGGGTTCTCCCCAACTTTTAGTCATCTGGTTTCCATGATGAATTATGCACGTGAAACAACGTTAAATGCGGTAGAAGGCCTTTCGGTAGAGGAACTCGATTTCCTTGTGCATGAAGAAGCGAATTCGATCGGGATGCTGCTTGCCCATATGGCTGCGGTTGAGCGTATATACCAAATCGTCACGTTTGAGAGACGCGATCCAACCGAGGAAGAAGAAGAAGCATTATTGGCAGGGCTTGAACTTGGCGAGAAGGGAAGAACGACTTTTAAAGGCAATTCTCTTGAGTATTACCTTGAGGATCTTCAGACTGCCAGGAATGACACATTAAAAAAATTCCAATCACTTAACGATGAGTGGTTGTTTGAGCAAACTGCATGGTGGTGGAACAAACCAGGAAACAATTATTTTAAATGGTTTCATGTGTTCGAAGACGAACTCAGCCATCGCGGACAAATTCGTATGATCAAGAAGATGTACAGTATGACAGAAAAAAATAAGGAACAATTAGTGAAGGAATAATCGAATCGCAAGTGCCCGCTATTACATGGTATTGGCGGGTTTAAATTTCGGGCTCATATTGATTGAAAAATCAGAAAAATATATAATATAATTAATCATTATCCAGGGGGAGCATGGTTCGGATGAACAAACTCTATAAGGATTTCTTTTTCTTTCCTGATATTAGTATTTTAATAGTCTTAATTGCAACAGGTGTTGGAGTGGCTATCTGGAAGGGCCTCACAATGGGCATGTTATTATTTCTTGTTTTCGGCATGCTGACTTTTGCTTTCAGCGAATATTTAACGCATCGTTTCCTGTTTCATTTAAAGACCCCTAAAAACCCTTATTTTCTGAAGTTCTTAAAAAGAATTCACTATGATCACCATATTGATCCTAACAACCTCAAGCTTTTATTTCTGCCATTATGGTACAGCCTGCCTAATTTTCTGATACTGTCCCTAATCTTTTACTACTTTTCTAGAAGCTTCAATCACACTCTTTCATTCGGGACCGGCCTTCTGGCGATGCTACTAGTCTACGAATGGAAGCATTATATTGCACATCGCCCGATCAAGCCAAAGACCAGCTTCGGCCGGTGGGTAAAAAAGGTCCATATCCTCCATCACTTTAAAAATGAAAATTATTGGTATGGCGTCAGTACTCCATTCGCTGATTATTTGTTTGGAACATTCAAGGATGAAAAAGAAGTGGAAACTAGCAACACTGCAAGAGACCTTGAGAAGAGAGCATGATTTAAAGGTATCTGATTTCCTGACTGAAAAAATTTCTGAGGGAGAGAAGGTACCTTTTTTTTGACCATTTTTTCAAAAAATGAAACTAATTTCCAATTCATCCGTATTAAATAACAAGAAATATTCTGATAATGGGAGGTGCCCGTATAGGTTTTAAGTAAATGATTTGAAAAAGGGTGAGAAGTATGGAGCTATTTGGTATGCCATTAGAAACAGTTTATTTATATGGATTGGTCATCTCTGGAGCAATCACGATTCTTTATTTATTTTTTAGTGATTTATTAGACGGGGTAATGGAAGGCATTCCACTGATCAATCCTACAGTGATTTTTTCATTTATAACTATTTTTTCAGCAGGCAGCTATTTAGCTGAGGTTTTTACAGCCTTGCATAGTGGCCTGATTGCAGGCTTTTCTGCACTTATTGCTCTTATTCTTGTGACTTTATTGAATGTTTTTGTCCTAATTCCCTTATCAAATGCTGAGGAGTCGCTTGTGTATAAGGAAAGTGATTTAAGGGGGAGAGTCGGAACGGTCATCACTGCTGTTCCGGTTGATGGCTATGGAGAGGTTTTAATCGAAAGTATTAGCGGCCGAATATCTAAGCCGGCAACCAGCTTCACTAGGACGGAAATTCCTTATGGTAAAAAAGTTTTAATTATTGATATTGAAAATGGTGTGCTGCAGGTAAAAGTCTACGATGAATTAGAGAACTTCATTTAGGAGGAGATAGAATGGATTTAATGTTTATTGTGATTGGTTTTGTCGTTTTCTTGATTATTGCCATGATTGCTGTTTTTATTACAAAATATAAGACGGCAGGACCAGATGAAGCTTTGATCGTAACGGGAAGTTTTCTCGGCAGCCGAAATGTCCATATGGATGAATCGAATAATAAAATTAAGATTATTCGCGGCGGGGGTACTTTCATTTTTCCAGTATTCCAGCAGTCCCGCCCGTTAAGCCTGTTATCGAGTAAGCTGGAAGTTACGACGCCTGAAGTGTATACAGAACAAGGAGTTCCAGTAATGGCAGACGGGACTGCAATTATCAAGATTGGCGGGTCGATCAGTGAAATTGCCACAGCTGCCGAGCAGTTCCTTGGTAAATCTAAGGAAGACAGGGAAAATGAAGCGAAGGAAGTTTTGGAAGGTCATCTTCGCTCGATCCTCGGTTCCATGACGGTTGAAGAAATCTATAAGAATCGTGATAAGTTCTCCCAGGAAGTGCAGCGTGTCGCTTCCCAGGACCTTGCAAAAATGGGACTGGTGATTGTTTCTTTCACTATCAAGGATGTACGTGATAAGAACGGTTATCTAGATTCACTCGGTAAGCCGCGGATTGCGCAAGTGAAGCGCGATGCCGACATCGCAACAGCCGATGCAGAAAAAGAAACTCGCATCAAGAAAGCTGAAGCAGATAAGGAAGCGAAAAAGGCAGAGTTTGAAAGAGCGACAGAAATTGCTGAAGCTGAGAAAATCAATGGTTTGAAAATGGCAGAATTCCGCCGTGAGCAGGATATTGCAAAGGCACGAGCTGACCAGGCTTACGATCTGGAAAATGCCCGCGCACAGCAAGAGGTTACGGAACAGGAAATGCAGGTCAAAATCATCGAGCGTCAAAAGCAAATCGAGCTCGAGGAAAAAGAGATTCTTCGCCGTGAACGCCAATACGATTCTGAAGTCAAGAAAAAGGCAGATGCCGACCGCTATGCTGTCGAGCAATCAGCAGCTGCTGACAAGGCGAAGCAAATCGCTGAAGCGGATGCAAATAAGTACCGCATCGAAGCAATGGCACGTGCAGAAGCAGAAAGAATCCGCATGGACGGTCTTGCGAAAGCTGAAGCAGAGCGGGCACAGGGTGAAACGGAAGCAGAAATTATCCGTTTAAAAGGGGTAGCAGAAGCCGAAGCGAAGGAAAAGATCGCCGAAGCGTTCGAACAGTTCGGCCAGGCAGCAATCCTCGACATGATCTTGAAAATGCTTCCTGAATATGCGAAGCAGGTTGCAGCACCACTTGGCAATATCGATAAGATTACCGTTGTCGATACGGGCGGAAGCGATGCAAATGGCGGAGCGAACAAGGTAACTGGTTATGCAACTAATTTAATGGCGACACTCCAGGAATCATTGAAGGCATCCTCTGGGATCGATGTGAAGGAACTCATTGAGAACTTCTCAGGCAAAGCGAATGTAAGGCATAGCATTGATGCCCTGACGACAGAAATTCGTGATCAGAACCATAGTGATATCGAGAAAATAGCAGATTAAACCAATTGTTTAATTTTCAATCATGATTTATATACGTAATAATTAATCACTAAAAAAGAGCTGTTCCGGAAAAAAATACGGGACAGCTCTTATTTGTTTCTATTCATCTACACTGTTGATTTCCGCTCCAGGCACTGCCTTGCGCTGGCGGCCCGAGGAGCCTCATTTAAAATTTATTGCTATTCCTTTTTATCAGGTTGCAGCCAGTTTTCAAAATAACC
>NZ_JBAVFI010000355.1:0-2837 GCF_049588175.1 Mesobacillus sp. | reverse complement strand
ATAAAATAAAACAGGTTTCCGTGGGAGTCCCAGACGACCAATTCTATGAAAGTGGATTGCATTATGAGGATTTAGGTGATTGATAGATTAACCGTTTGACTGCTAGTGGAACATGGGGACGGTTCTTCTGTTCCGTTTTTAACTGAAAGGTTCAGTCCTTTCAGAAGGACCTAAGCAAAAATGTTGAAGTTTATGCTGCACCGCTTTGTGAAATAATAAAGGAATATAAAATGAAATACACTTCGTTATATACAAGGAGAAGTTATGTCTTTTTTAAAAAATATTAAAAGACCTGGAATTGTAAAGCTGCACCCTGCCCATATCCTTTTACTCGGATTTCTAGCATTGATTATCATAGGCACCTTGCTATTCATGATTCCTGCCGCGACGAAGGATCGGCATCATTTAAGCTTAATAGATGCGCTGTTTGAGGCCACCTCCGCAGTCTGTGTAACAGGGCTGGCGGTTGTCGATACGGGAACGACCTTTACTTTGTTTGGGCAGATTGTGTTGCTAGCCCTTATTCAAGTGGGTGGCTGGGGGTTTATGACCAGCGGAATCTTAATGTTCATTGTCATGGGCAGAAGAATTGGTTATAAACAAAGAATGCTTCTTCAGGAGTCAATGAACGCTTTTTCTTTGCAGGGGATTATCCAGCTGCTTAAGCGCGTTATCGTGATTACATTAATAGTAGAAGCGGTTGGTGCAGTTGCATTAGCGCTTCGCTGGTCCCAGGAAATGAGTGTGGGAAAGGCTATTTATTATGGTGTTTTCCATTCTATATCGGCTTTTAATAATGCGGGATTTGGTCTGGAAGCAGATAGTTTAACCAAATGGGTCGGGGATCCCACCGTGAATATTGTCATCACTGGATTATTCATTGTAGGCGGTATCGGTTTCTTTGTCATAGCTGATTTATTTGAAAAGAAAAATTTAACGAAAATCTCTCTACACACCAAAATTGTTTTAGCGTTCACATTATTGCTTAACGTTGGGAGCACGCTTCTTATATTTGCCCTAGAATATCATAACCCAGCAACCTTAGGCAGCCTGAGTACAGCAGACAAATGGTGGGCCGCTTATTTTCAGGGTGTCGTGACTCGTACTGCTGGTTTTAACTCCATTGATATCAGCCAGATGAATTTAAGCTCACTAGTCTTGATGATGGGCTTGATGTTTATCGGTGCTTCCTCAGGTTCCACAGGAGGCGGAATCAAAATTACCACCTTTGCAATATTGATATTAACGCTTTGGGCAGTGGTTACGAATAAGGAAGATATCAACATTTTTAAACGGAGAATTCCGAGTTCACTCGTGTTCAGGGCTTTATCAATTGCAGTATCAGGAGTGATATTCATCTTTGTTATTTTCTTTTTGCTCACGATAACGGAGCAGGGAGCGGAGATGCATCTAATTGCCTTTGAAACTGTGTCAGCGTTCGGAACAGTGGGGATGAGTGCCGGGTTGACCGGAGATTTAAGTCCCTGGGGCAAGATCCTGATTACCATCATGATGTTCATAGGACGCGTTGGACCATTAACCATGGCATTCGCCCTGGCCATCCATTCCAAAAAAGCAAACCTCCGCTACGCCGAAGAAAAAATCCTGATCGGGTAGTGAGCATGGGAGGGTTTCCGTGTTTCAGTTTTAAGTGAAACTCGCGGATGGGCTCCTTTTGAATGAGTAGAATATTTATTTAAAGTTGCATGTAACATTTCGCTCACCTTCTCTGACAAATATAATGAAGGTTAATTTTAATGAACTCATCAGGAGGAGCGGGCGATGAAAAAGTTTTCGATCATTATATTGCTGCTGGGAATTTTGGTTTCGGGATGCGGAACGGAGAACAAGGTTGCAAATGACGAACCAGCTAGTGGTACTGGTGGAGGAGGGCATGGAATCGTGGCAGGAGAAGTGGCTGCAAGCATGACAGAGCAAAGTCCGTTGATTTTTGATTACGAGGTAAAAAATCAAACGGAACAAGAAGTGACCCTTAAATTTACGAGCTCTCAGAGATATGATTATTCGGTTAAGACAAAGGATGGCCAGGAAGTTTTTCTTTTTTCGAGCGTTGCTGCCTTTTTACAGGCTTTAGGGGAAGAGACGCTCAAGCAAGGCGAGGCACTGAACTATAAAATCGACTTGAATGACCTTTCTCTCGAAAAAGGCGAATACACACTAACCGTTTGGATGACGCCAAAAGATGGGCCGAAATACAAAGTAACGAAGGAATTCGTTGTGCAGTAGAAGCAGGGGGACGGTTCTCCTGCTTTTTTTATGGGCTTTTTTAGGCTGGGATGACGGTAACTTTTTTATCAAGGATACGTCGAATTGGAAAAAGGGGGAAATAGAGATGAAAGCGATGCAGTTCTTTATTCTGCTGTTGGTTGCGATTTCGGTCATCGTGATTGGTTGTACAGGCAAGCTGGAAAATTCCAGTTCGAAAGAGGGATATATTTTAGAGAAAAAAGGGGGCAGGATCCTGGTGGTTCAGGATATCAGCCAGGAAAGATATAATGACATTAAAGATGTTTCGAGTGAAGCACTGATTGACCAGAGCGGACTTAAACTGATCTGGGTGACCTATGAAAAGTTGGATCAGTTCCAAAAAGGCGACCATGTAGTGTTCTGGCTCGATGGTCCGGTGGCAGAGAGCTATCCGGAGCAGGGGAAAGCAAAGAAAGTCGAAGCCAGATAGTTTTGCGGCGGTGCTTTTCGCAATCCTTCCTTCATTATGATAAAATCTGACTTAGCTAATTCACAGCAAAGGACGGAAAACATGAGCAAAACGATACCAGTTCAAAAAAACGATTATATAGAGGTAGTATTTGAGGATC
>NZ_JBAVFI010000354.1:0-1501 GCF_049588175.1 Mesobacillus sp. | reverse complement strand
GGCTCTAACTGCTCCAGCTGGAAACCAGGGATTCGGCCTTAGCAAGAAAGAAATCAATAAAGAAGCTGTAGTAGAATTCAATAACGGAGATTCTACAACAATGAAGACAGGCGCAATCGCAATCGCTGCGATTACAAGCTGTACAAATACATCAAATCCATATGTTCTAGTAGGTGCTGGCCTTGTAGCTAAAAAAGCAGTAGAGCTTGGAATGGAAGTTCCTAAGTTCGTTAAAACTTCTTTAGCACCAGGATCAAAGGTTGTAACTGGATACCTTCGTGATTCAGAATTGCTGCCTTATCTTGAAACTTTAGGCTTCAACCTTGTTGGTTACGGCTGTACTACATGCATCGGAAACTCTGGTCCACTAAGACCTGAGATTGAAAAGACTGTTGCTGAAAGCGACCTTCTTGTAACTTCTGTTCTTTCTGGTAACCGTAACTTTGAAGGACGTATCCACCCACTTGTGAAAGCAAACTATCTGGCTTCACCGCCATTAGTAGTAGCATACGCTCTAGCAGGAACAGTAGATATCGACCTTCAAAACGATCCAATCGGTAAAGACAAAGACGGTAACGATGTATTCTTCAAGGACATCTGGCCATCTACAGCAGAAGTGAACGAAGTTGTTCACCGCGTTGTAACGCCTGAATTGTTCCGCAGAGAATATCAGACTGTATTCAGCGACAACGAAAAATGGAATGAAATCCAAACAAACAGCGATGCACTATATACGTTTGATGAAGATTCAACTTATATCGCAAACCCTCCATTTTTTGAAGGTTTGACTCCAGAGGCGGGAGAAGTTGCTCCATTGAACAGCTTGCGCATAGTTGGTAAATTCGGTGATTCCGTAACGACTGACCATATTTCTCCTGCAGGTGCGATCGGAAAAGATACACCAGCTGGTAAATACTTGCGTGAAAAGGGCGTAGAACCACGCGACTTTAACTCTTATGGATCACGTCGTGGTAACCATGAAGTTATGATGCGTGGAACATTTGCGAACATCCGTATTAAAAACCAAATCGCTCCTGGCACAGAAGGCGGCTTCACAACTTACTGGCCAACTGGCGAAGTTATGTCAATCTTTGATGCGTGCATGCAGTACAAAGCAAACGGAACAGGTCTAATGGTTATCGCTGGCAAAGATTACGGAATGGGATCATCCCGTGACTGGGCTGCTAAAGGTACTAACCTATTAGGCATCAAAACTGTCATTGCTGAAAGCTTCGAGCGTATCCACCGTTCTAACCTTGTATTGATGGGTGTACTGCCACTTCAATTCAAGGATGGGGAAAACGCTGAAACTCTTGGCCTTTCAGGTAAAGAAGCATTTGATGTTCAAATCGACGAAACTGTACGTCCACGTGACATCATCACAGTTACAGCTACTGACGAAGACGGCAACAAGAAAACTTTCGAAGCTCTTGTACGTTTCGATTCAGAAGTTGAAATTGATTACTACCGCCACGGAGGCATCCTGCAAATGGTCCTTCGC
>NZ_JBAVFI010000353.1:0-2523 GCF_049588175.1 Mesobacillus sp. | reverse complement strand
CAATAGATCCTTCGCATCGTAATATTTGAACGGAGTGAAATACGTCAATCCTTCCAGCTTTTCGTTCATATCGATTGCGATGGATAGGATAAAAAAGATAAGCAGAATACCGGTCGATAGAGAATTGGCCTTTTTGGCGTTTTTAAAAATAGCTGCTACCGCCGTTCCAATGAGCAAAAAGATCAGCTGGAGGATGAACATGCCGATCATCAGCAGCATGATATTCCCGATTACGTCCTCTCCGTCAGCATATTTCTGCACCATTCCGATTGAGGAGGCTAACGTTACTAAATTTAAGATGATGATATTCATTAAGGCAGCCGCCAATTTGGACGTAATCATACGATTTCTTGAAATTGGCTTTACCAACAGGAATTCAACAGTCTTGTCTCTTTCTTCCTTGGCAATGATATTGGCCCCCATCATGGCTGCGTGAATAGATGCCATAACGGCCAGGTATAGAAAAAGTACGCCGTAGTAGCCAATTGGTGAAGACAAATCAAATGATCCAATACCCATGATGGCCTGCAGCGATTTGGGCATATCGGCCATCAGTGCATTCATTGATTGTCCGGAGCTTCCAAGACTTGCGTACTTCCCCATACCCGAAGCAACCATGAAAATGACGCCAATGCTCCAGATAATCAACGATTTCAGGTTTGCTTTCATTTCCCTTCTGAATATATTCATAGCTTCCCCTCCTCCCTAAACAGAATGGACATCTTTTTTCAGGTACATATAATAGACAGCTGTCACGGCTGTGAGGATAAAAATAATCTCGACGATTAAAAATGAATTTTCATAGGCCATATTTTTCACGATAAATGCCGAATCAAAGTAATTGAAGGGTGTTAAATATCTTAAACCTTTATCTTCAGTAGTCGAGCTAATCATTCCCAGCATGAAAAAGCCAAACACCGTGCCCAGCGAGACGGAGATCACAGATTTAATGCGCGGGAAGACAACTGACACAAGAATTCCAAGCGCAAGGAACATAATCTGGATGAAAAATAATGTGATTGAAACTAGCAGCAGTGCTTTACTGCTAAAATCATTATCAGCAACAATTGAAGCAATTAATATTGTTGCCGCTGTAAAAACGATATTTGTTGCAACTAAGGAAACAAGTGCAGCCAGAAGCTTTGAAGTAACAATCTGTTGCCGTGTAACCGGCTTTGTCAGCAGGAAATCTGCAGTCTTCTCCCTTGTTTCCTTGGACAAAATGGAGGTTCCGAGATTCATAGCCTGGATGGCTCCAGCAAGCTTAATGTATAAAAAGGCATACGAGAAGAATCCAAGCAGGGTTGCGATACTGTCCACTGAAAGGCCGATCGCTTTCCTTAGCTCCATAGGGAAGCCTTCGAGCAGCTGTTTGAATTCCTCTGCATCCTTCGAAAAGGAGGGAAACATTGAAAGAAACAGAGCGACCAAAGCGACCAGCGAGATCGACCAAACAATGGTGGATTTCCGGTAAGCCTTCAATTCATGAAGGAACATATTCATGGTTTTAGGCCTCCTTTTCGTAATAATGCATGAAAATCTCCTCAAGGTCCGGCTCCTCAACCCAGAGGTTCACAATCTCGATTTCTGAAATCTTCATCATAATTGAGTTAATATTGCCTCTGAATAAAAAACTGATGGTACTGCCGTCCTGTTCAAGCTGATTAACACCTTCGACTTTAAAATGCTCTATCCCTATGTGTGAACTTGTTTCTACCTTAAATTTCTTATACGTATTTTCTTTTAGCGTGCTGATCTTCTCTACCGTCACAATCCTGCCGTCCTTGATGATTGCAACCCTGTCGCACAGCCTCTGAACCTCGCTTAAAATATGGGAGGAGAATAAAATGGTTGCTCCCTTCTTATTTTCTTTTTCAAGCAGGTCAAAGAACTTTTGCTGCATAAGCGGATCAAGACCACTGGTCGGTTCGTCGAGGATAATCAGCTTCGGTTCGTGCAGCAGCCCCTGGACAATGCCAACCTTCTTTTTGTTTCCGAGTGAGAGGTCATCAATTTTCTTGGTGAGGTCAAGCTCCATGACTTCGGCCAGTTCCTTGATCCGATTGGTACAATCTTTTTTGTAAAAGCTTGCTGAATATTTAAGGAGATCAAGGACCTTCATATTGTCATAGTAAAAAACCTCGGATGGCAGATAGCCAATTTCCTTCTTAATCTCAGGCGCTGCGGTGATGATATCCTTGCCGAAAATCGTAGCACTGCCGCTGGTCGGATAGATCAGCGACAGCAATGTCCTGATTGTCGTTGATTTCCCCGCGCCATTTGGCCCGATGAAACCGAATATCTCCCCTTCCTCTACATTAAAGCTGACATCCTCAATCCCCCTGGCCTTGCCGTACATTTTGGTCAGATTTTTAATCTCGATTACGTTCATGCCAGACCCTCCCTGTATTTATTTATCTTGATAAAAAAGAATACTATTACTTATAAAACGACTTCTTCAGCATCTCAATATACACCTCGCCCTCTTTAAAGGCTTCATCGAAATCATGGATACCTTTATTG
>NZ_JBAVFI010000352.1:0-5458 GCF_049588175.1 Mesobacillus sp. | reverse complement strand
TGATTATGCCCACTATGTACGAGACAACGGTGTCGCACCATTATTATCAGGTGATATCGGCATCTTCCTAAAAGCACTGTTCGGCTACTCTTCGATGCCATCCATTGAGGAAGTCATCGCTTATATCGGATACTTTGCGGGGATTTTTCTGCTTACATCGACACGGAGCACGAAAAAACAGAAGCCGGCAGAAAACAAACAAGTAAATGTATTGAAACCACAGGTGAAATAAACACAGTCTCCTCTCTTCAGAAAAAAGTACAGGGAATTTCCTTGTGCTTTTTTCATACGTTTAGGACTTATTATTTAGCATTATTGCACTAGTGTTTTTAATGAAGAAGATAGATGGTGAGAAAAATTGACTTATGATAAATGGAAAAATCCAGCAATAGTGGCGGTAAGTTTGGCCGTAGTAATGTATGTTTTAGGGATGCAGCTCAGTTCGTTAAATCCTTTTGTTTCTTCCTGGGATCAAGTGGATTTTTCGCTTGCAGTTGAAAGGTATGACCTGAGGTCGATGCGGCCCCATTTTCCTGGCTATCCTTACTTTATTCTGGGCGGTTTGCTGACAAAGTTTATTGTAGCTGAACCGAATCAAGCCCTGGTGCTCTTTAATATTTTAATATATGCGAGTTCCATCATTCCGGTTTATTTTATTGGATCCAGGTTGATTTCCAGGCAGAGCGCCTTTACGGCTGCAGCGGCTATTTATACCGCAAGCTATCCATTGATCATCGTCAATCAGCCAATGTCGGAAGGGGCAGCTCTTGCCGTCTTCTGGTGGTATTTCTGGAGCATTGTCACTGCTTGGGAAAGGAAATCAGGTAAATGGATGCTGTTGCCGCTGTTTTTATTCAGCTTGCTGCTGGGAGTCAGGCTAAGTTATATTCCTATGGGGGCCGGATTGATTTATCTCTTTTATAAAAAATGGATGGATGATCAGATTGGATTTGCAGGGCTTATAAAATATACATTGGCTGCATGTGTGTTCCAGTTAATCTGGGTTGGCGGGCTAATAGTAACTGAAGGAGGAATCGGCAATTTTCTGGAACTTGCCTTCGGGTTTACTGGCGGCCATTTTCAAGAATGGGGAGGAACTACGGCCTCTAATGACCTATCGATTTTTGCCAGGATAAAAGTATTCTTGTTTACCAATATTTTTTGGTGGGGAATATTTTCAAGAACACATGTTTTGATGGTATTATATATAGTTATCGGCCTATTTATTTTTTTGCCGGGAACACAAAGTAAGCTTTTTAAGAATATGCCTTTCACTTTAGGTGTCTTGATGATGTCTGCATACGGCATATGGGCACTGTTTGCTCAAAATATCGATAAGCCCAGACATATTTTGCCCGTGGCACTCATTCTTATATTTTTAGTACTATCTGCATTTTTCAAAAGATACCAAAGTATATATAGCAGTTTAATGATTCTCGTACTTCTTATGGCCCAGGCAATTGTTTCAACAAATCTTGTGAAAATACAGGCGAACGAAAAGCCTGCAGTTTACCAGCTTGCCCGTTTTCTCGAGGAAACGAATGATGAATTTGTGTTATATACATGGGAAGAGACAAGAGTCCTGGAGTATATGGAAATGCCTTATTCACATA
Organism: Mesobacillus sp.; assembly: GCF_049588175.1. Classification (GTDB taxonomy): domain Bacteria; phylum Bacillota; class Bacilli; order Bacillales; family Cytobacillaceae; genus Mesobacillus. The sequence goes on along the minus strand of NZ_JBAVFI010000352.1, from coordinate 3,845 downwards.
AAAGGATCAATACGTATAAAGTATTTCTGCATGACCAGAGATTATATAAAGAGAAAACAGTGTACTTGACCGATAAAGTGGTCGATGGCTTTAGGGCACAGGGAATCGAGATAGATAAAAGAGTAGAAAAAATTAAGGTTTTCGACTCCGAAAAAATATTCGATCCTGTCTACAACGAAATTATTTTATATAAATGGACACCGTAACAGGGGGTGAACAGTATGAATGATCAGATTAAGAATAAATTGGCCATTCTCCCGGCACAGCCCGGATGCTATTTAATGAAGGACCGGCAGGGGACCATCATCTATGTTGGTAAAGCTAAGATACTGAAAAACAGGGTTCGTTCTTATTTTACCGGATCACATGATGGGAAGACTCTGCGTCTTGTAAATGAAATAGAAGATTTTGAGTATATCGTTACCTCCTCAGATATGGAGGCACTTGTCCTTGAAATCAACCTAATCAAGAAATACGATCCTAAGTACAATATCATGCTAAAGGACGATAAAAGCTACCCATTCATCAAGCTGACAGCAGAACGCCATCCGAAACTGATCATTACGAGAAAGGTTAAAAAAGACAGCGGGAAATATTTCGGGCCATATCCGAATGTCCAGGCAGCCAATGAAACAAAAAAGCTTTTGGACAGGATCTATCCACTCAGGAAATGTTCCACGCTGCCGGACCGGGTATGTCTCTATTATCATATGGGCCAGTGCCTTGCTCCTTGCGTAAAGGATGTAAGCAAGGAGGAGTACAAAAAAATCACGGACGAAATCACCCGCTTCCTGAACGGGGGCTTTAAGGATATTAAAGTTGATTTAACAGCTAAAATGGCCGCGGCTGCTGAAGAACTTGATTTTGAAAGAGCGAAGGAATTCCGGGATAAGATTGTCCATATTGAGGCTACGATGGAAAAACAGAAGATGACCTCAACTGATTTTACCGACCGCGATGTATTTGGCTACGCGGTTGACAAGGGCTGGATGTGTGTACAAGTATTTTTTATCAGGCAAGGGAAATTAATTGAACGCGAGGTTTCGATGTTCCCGATTCACAACGAGCCTGAAGAAGATATTCTCACTTACCTTGGTCAATTCTATTCCAAGAATGAACATTTCAAACCAAAAGAAGTACTTGTGCCAGAAGGCGTCAATACAGAAATGGCCGAGGCGCTGTTAGAGGTAAAAGTACTGCAGCCTCAGCGTGGCCAGAAAAAAGACCTTGTCCGCCTGGCGTCTAAAAATGCAGGCATTGCGCTTATCGAGAAATTTTCGTTGATCGAACGCGATGAAGAACGGTCAATCAAGGCAGTCGAGAATCTTGGAATTCAAATGGGCATATACACGCCACATCGGATTGAGTCTTTTGATAACTCGAATATCCAGGGGACCGATCCTGTTTCAGCCATGATTGTTTTTATAGACGGTAAGCCTGAAAAGAGGGAATACCGTAAGTATAAAATCAAATCTGTAGTAGGGCCGGATGATTATGAATCAATGCGGGAGGTTGTAAGGCGAAGGTATTCAAGAGTTCTGAAAGAAGGTCTGCCGCTGCCTGATTTGATTATCATTGATGGAGGTAAAGGCCATATCGAGTCGGCACGCGATGTACTCGAGAATGAACTAGGCCTCGATATTCCGATTGCCGGTCTGGCAAAGGATGATAAGCATAGAACTTCCCAGCTTTTATATGGGAATCCACTGCAGGTGATCAGCCTTCCAAGGAACAGCCAGGAATTTTACCTGCTGCAAAGAATTCAGGATGAAGTCCATCGGTTCGCGATTACATTCCACCGCCAGCTCAGGGGGAAAAGCGCTTTTCAATCATTGCTTGACGATATCCCTGGTATTGGAGAGAAGCGTAAAAAGGCGTTGCTGAAACATTTTGGATCCGTGAAAAAAATGAGGGAAGCCTCAGTAGAGGAATTGACTGCTGCAGGTTTGCCGTCCATTGTAGCCCAGGAACTGTTTACTAAATTGCAGAACTAATGGTAGCAATCTATTTTTTAGTGTGCTATAATAAAAAAAATTTCATATAGCTATCACTTTAGAGCATTAAAGTGAAGATAGAGGTGCGAGCTTCAAGAGTAAGAGCCAGGAGAATGATAGGATTCTGTGAAGGGCTTTGAAAGGGGATGTTCGCCGAAGTGGGGGAAGACCTATTCTTTTTCCCGCTGGTCCTTCGTTGAATAAACGCTGGATTGTCAAGATTGCCGTCTTGGAGTGCTATCTCATGTTGCAGCGTATATATACGTTTATCAAGCAATGGGAGACACTCTCATTGCTTTTTTCTATTTATAAGGATTTTTCGTTCATATTCACAGCTGGATGTCATGCGAAAACAACCTTTGGGGAAAATACATATGCGGATTTTGCCATGAAGCTCTTTATAGAGGCAGAAATAAGAAGGAAAAGGCAGGGGAAGAAAAATGGGATTAATTGTACAGAAATTCGGAGGAACCTCCGTTGGCACTGTTGAGAGAATCAAGAACGCTGCCAGCAGAACTGTTGAAGAAATGCAAAATGGAAATAATATCGTGGTTGTCGTATCCGCGATGGGAAAAACAACAGACCATTTAGTTGACATGGCTAATGATATCTCGAGCTCTCCATCTAAGAGAGAAATGGATATGCTTTTAACGACAGGTGAACAGGTAACCATCGCTTTGTATTCTATGGCGCTGGGGCAAATGGGAATTGAAGCTGTTTCATATACAGGCTGGCAAGCAGGCATCAAAACAGAGGATGTTCACAGTAACGCCAGGATTGTTGATATTGAAACTGACAGAATTAGAAATGATCTTGATCATGGCAAAGTTGTTATTGTAGCAGGTTTTCAGGGAGTAACAGATGATGGCCAGATCACGACTCTAGGTCGTGGCGGATCTGATACAACAGCGGTAGCATTGGCAGCAGCTTTAAAAGCAGATAAGTGTGATATCTATACAGACGTGACTGGTGTGTTCACGACTGATCCAAGGTATGTGAAAAGTGCAAGGAAGCTGTTAAGTGTTTCTTACGATGAAATGCTTGAGCTGGCAAACCTGGGTGCGGGCGTTCTCCATCCAAGAGCGGTGGAATTTGCAAAGAATTACGGGCTGCCAATTGAGGTAAGGTCCAGCATGGAAAAAGAAAGAGGTACAATCATCGAGGAGGAAATTGGCATGGAACAGAATTTAATCGTTCGTGGAGTAGCATTCGAAGACAAAATTACAAGAGTATCAGTCCTTGGAGTAAGCTCATCATTAAAAGGGCTATCAACCATTTTTACCACATTGGCTCAAAACCAGATCAATGTTGACATCATCGTCCAAAGCAGGACAGAAGCAGATTCTGCCAACATTTCTTTTTCAATCAAAAGCAATGATTTACCAGAGACTTTAGATGTATTAGAACGGAATAAAGAATTATTGAATTATAAAGCAATAGAATCAGAAACTGGCCTTGCTAAAGTTTCCATCGTAGGTTCAGGGATGGTATCAAACCCAGGTGTAGCTGCAAAAATGTTCGAAGTTTTAGAAGGCCACGGCGTTCAGGTGAAAATGGTCAGCACATCGGAAATCAAGGTTTCCACGGTGATCGAAGAAAAACAAATGGTGAATGCGGTGGAATCACTGCATGAAGCGTTTGAGTTGTATTCTGAGTCGGTGAAGTCGAAGTAAGCAGATTAGGAAAAAGCTTTCCGGGATATTTTCTGGAAAGCTTTTTTTTTATGAGTGGTGTGTGTTATTGGAGTGGTTTAACCCCGATTAAGCCACTTTTTGGGACTTGAATTCTCAACTGTTGAAATATTCGTTTCAACTGGTGAAAAAGCCATTCCAACTGGTGAAATCTTTCGTC
>NZ_JBAVFI010000351.1:0-2153 GCF_049588175.1 Mesobacillus sp. | reverse complement strand
GCTGCTACAGATTTCACTTCTAATATCCAAAAAATCATTGACCAGAAGCCGGATTATCTATTTGTCGTTTGGGCTGGAGCTAATTCTCCCTGGAACCAGATTGCTGACATGAAGGTACAAGAAAAAGGCATCAAGATTTCAACGGGTGCTCCTGATATCGCAGCACTTGCAACAATGCAGCCGCTTGTTGGCATGGAAGGCTTCACGGTTTACTACCACGATCTTCCTCAAAATGACATAAACAAATGGCTTGTTGATGAGCATAAAAAGCGCTTCAACGGCGAGCTTCCTGATTTATTCACTCCAGGCGGTATGAGTGCGGCGATCGCGATTGTCGAAGCTCTTAAGAAAACAGAGGGTGACACAGATTCTAAGAAATTGATCAAAACAATGGAAGGCATGAGCTTTGAATCTCCAAAAGGCAAGATGACATTCCGTGCAGAAGACCATCAGGCACTTCAAGCCCTATACGCTATCAAACTTGAAAAGAAGGATGGAGTTAACTATCCAGTACCTGTCCTGATTCGTGAACTTTCGCCGGAAGAAACGGCTCCTCCAGTCCGCAACTAAAACACTCATAATGAACTTCGGTACTTTTCGCCGGAGTTCATTATGCTTTTATTTTACAAGGGTGGTGAATAAAGTGGCTGCAATTTTAGAAACAAAAGACTTGAGTATCACGTTTGGAGGGCATACGGCGGTTGACTCTGTTAGCATTTCGGTCCCGCAAAATCATTTCAAATCCATCATTGGTCCGAACGGGGCGGGCAAAACGACTTTCTTTAATCTCCTGAGCGGGCAGCTTATGCCAACAAAAGGACAGGTCATATATAAAGGCAGCGAAATCACAAAGCTTTCCCCAACGAAAAGGACGAGGGCAGGAATCGGGCGGTCCTTTCAGATCACGAATGTATTCCCTAATCTGACAGTGATGGAAAATGTCCGCCTCGCAGTCCAGTCGCATGCCGGTGTCCGATACCAGATGATAAGGCACTTCAGGGCGTTCAAAAAATTTGAAGAGGAAGCAGCAGAGTGGCTGAAGCTTGTTTTACTTGAAGAAAAAAAGGATGCCCTCGCAAGTAACCTTGCCCACGGTGAAAAAAGGAAGCTGGAAATCGCGATGCTCCTAGCTTTGAATACAGAAGTACTGCTCCTTGATGAACCGACTGCAGGCATGTCGCTCGAAGAGGTACCGGCCATTCTGGAAGTCATCCGCAAAATTAAACAAAGAGGCGACCGAACGATCATCTTGATCGAACACAAGATGGATATGATCATGGACCTTTCAGACTCCATTATGGTGCTATTCAACGGCAGCCTGCTTGCCGATGGGACTCCTGAAGAGATCATGAAAAATGAAACCGTTCAGTCTGCTTATTTAGGAGGTTTGCATAGTGAGCACGCTGCTAAAACTTGACCAGGTTGAAACATATATCGGCCAGTACCATATCCTTCAAGGCGTTTCCTTTGAAGTACCAAAGGGTGAAGTCACGGTCCTGCTGGGAAGGAACGGTGCCGGAAAAACGACTACTTTAAGGACGATCATGGGCTTGAACCAGGCTTCAAAAGGCATAATTCAATACAAAGGCGAAGAAATCAAAGGCTTGCCAACGTATACGATTGCCAATAAAGGCATCGGCTATGTTCCCGAGGATCAGGGGATTTTTTCTGAATTAACGGTTGAAGAGAATATTAAAGTGGCTGTCAAAAAGGAAAATGATGAAACACGCCAAAGGCTGGATTATATTCTTGATCTGTTTCCAGATCTAAAACGGTTTTGGAAAAAACCAGGCGGCCTCCTGAGCGGCGGACAGAAGCAAATGCTGTCCATCGCACGTGCTTATGTCAATGACAATGAGCTCCTGTTGATTGATGAACCAAGCAAAGGACTTGCACCAATTGTCGTTGAAAAGGTGATGGAATCTATCCAGCAAATGAAGGAAAAGACGACAATCATACTGGTAGAGCAAAACTTCATGATGGCCAGTACAATTGGCGACAGCTTTTACATCATCGATGATGGCCGGACTGTATCAAACGGCCCAATGAAAATTCTGCGTGAAGATGAAGAAATGAGAAGGAAATATCTCGGGATTGCCTAGGAAGGGAGGAAGAAATAGTGGATGTCCTAATTAGTTTAAGTCTTAATGGCC
>NZ_JBAVFI010000350.1:0-1745 GCF_049588175.1 Mesobacillus sp. | reverse complement strand
ATGATCCAGGCAGTTCAGGAGGATGGCGTCAGCAAGAAGGATGTTACGATTGCCTTCATCTTCCTCGTTGCCTGCCACGCTGTCGTTGAAGATACACTGATTTTCGTTCCACTCGGAATTCCTGTGCTGCCGCTTTTATTGATTCGCCTCGGAGTGGCCATATTATTGACCGTTACAGTAGCCTTTATCTGGAACCGCGCGGAACTCGCAAAAAGAAAGGAAGCAGTATATGAGCAATAAAATAGACACCGTCCTATTCGATTTGGATGGGACATTGATTGATACAAACGAATTGATTATTTCATCCTTCCTTCATACGATGGAACATTATTATCCAGGCCAATATCAGCGGGCGGATGTCCTGCCGTTTTTAGGGCCGTCGCTGCAGGAAACCTTCGAACCAATGGATCCTGAGGGCTATGAAGAAATGATCACAACATACCGTACGTTTAATCTTGCAAACCACGACCTTTTGGTAAAAGAGTTTGAAGGTGTGTACGAAACGGTCAGGATTTTAAAAGAAAACGGCTTCCATTTAGGGATCGTGACGACTAAACGTTCGGACGTAGTGGAAATGGGATTGAAGTTGACAGGACTGGATGAATTTTTCGAAGTGATTGTCGCTCTTGATCATGTTGAAAATCCAAAGCCTGATCCTGAACCGCTCTTAAAAGCATTGGAACTATTAGGCTCATCTCCGGAAAGAGCCGTCATGGTCGGTGATAACCACCACGATATCCTTGGCGGAAAAAATGCCGGCACGAAAACGATAGGCGTTTCATGGTCGATTAAAGGGAGAGAACATCTAGAACAATACAAGCCAGATTACATTTTAGATAAAATGGCTGATATCCTGCCGATTCTCGGGGTGTAAGATGAGGAAGACGACGCGTTATCGTGTTGAAGGCGCCAATTCTCTCTGGCATGTTTATAAAACCGTCCCATTTTGGAAGGTAGTCAAAAATTTCATCGTCATTCAGGTTGCGCGTTATACTCCGTTCCTCGGAATGAAAAACTGGCTGTACCGCAATTTTTTAAGAATGAAGGTCGGTGACCAGACATCTTTCGCTCTGATGGTCATGCTGGACGTCATGTTTCCGGAAAAAATCAGCGTCGGCCGCAACACAGTGATTGGATATAACACGACCATCCTCGCGCACGAGTACTTAATCAAGGAATACCGTCTCGGTGATGTGAACATCGGCAGCGAGGTCATGATCGGAGCCAATTCGACCATCATGCCTGGCATCACGATTGGAGATGGAGCGATTGTATCAGCTGGTACTCTCGTCCATAAGGATGTCCCTGCTGGGGCTTTTGTCGGCGGGAATCCAATGCAAGTGATCTACTCGAAGGAAGAGCTTGCAAAGCGCTGGGCTGAAGATGAAATTTACGGACAAGCTCCGGCAAAATAAAAAACGAAATGGGCCTCCCATTTCGTTTTTTTTATGAGGTTCTTACTTGTTTTGGATAATAGTTAATAAAGGAATAAAGAAAATCCCGTTTCGCGTCTATTTTAAAGGATATGGAAAATCTGAATAGCAGTAAATCGTGTTGTCGGCAAACTCATTTGCTTCCCGGAACGAGCATGTTTTCAATCCGATTTTTTTAGCAGGAATCAAGTCAGTCTTTTGGTCGCCAACGGCAAGATCCAGTTGATACCGCTCATGCAGATATTGATACGCGTGAATATCGGGCTTTAACGAGTAGCCGTCATCTGCCGGGCAAATGACTTCCGCGAAATA
>NZ_JBAVFI010000349.1:0-2664 GCF_049588175.1 Mesobacillus sp. | reverse complement strand
TTAAAATACAGCGCAGAATCCTCATCAACAAACTTCAATTCTTTTCTAGATATAGTGGTCATTACCTGGTCTTGGGCTTCAATTGTTTGCCTTAGCTCGTGAAGTGTGGACTTCCAGCGATGGATGTTTCTTGCAATCTCATTTTCAAAAGGCCTGTCAAACACATTTCGTTCAAGTTCCTGAATGTTATCTGCAATCCTGTCGATCATTTTAAGATCAATAGAAGATACTTTCTCAAAAATGTGGTAGAGCACCTTGCCGGAGGTTTCCATCTTTTCAGGATGATCGATAAAGAGCTGTTGAAGCTGTGCTAAGAGGTCAATATTTTCCTCTTCTTTTGTAATGACATAGTTTCCGCCAATCAATATAGTGATTTTCGCTTGTGTATAGTCATCTTGTATAGCAAACAACGAGATAATTGCTTCGTTATTAAATACATCAATCTTGGGGATATCACTGAATTGCTCTAGCCCTTTTTTAGCAAGAGGATGGATTTCCATCTTGCTGATGAATTCATCGAACCGTTCTTTATTGGAGGGATCAAAATGAATCCATATAGTATCACTGGAAGAAGAGGGAAGGGTATATGCCTGCTCCTTATTTACATTTTTACTTGTCACATCGTAATGAAGCATAACGAATACAGCAACCTTTCACATTTGATTGAATATAGAATTTCCCATCATATAGGAAATATATCCATAGCCTTGAAATTGAGTTTTAAAGAAAAAGTTTATTAGAGCTAGATATTCATGTTGAAGGTGCAAAAATCTTTCAAGTAACAAATGAACTTGCCTATTAGATATAAAAACCGAAAACAAAACGATACATAAAAAACCTGGGAATTGTTGAAAATACAAAAGATTGAAGCGCTGGAAAATCACTGGTTATTATCCTGCTGCCTTTGGCATTCCGTAACATAAAGGAGTTGAGATCTTGTTTCATGCCGCAGTATTAGCAGGCGGAATCCTGCTTTCATTTAAAATGGGCAAATGGAGAATGTGGAAGGAGTACTTGCCTACATTTTATTTCTGGGCCTTATTTAGCTGCTTCTATGAATATATTTCCTACATCGGCAACAAGCATTTATGGGAATTTGAAAAGAATTTCATCAGTCTTTTTGTTACGGAGAGCTTATACACCTTTGTGTTTTATCCAAGCATGATCATTCTATTTCTTGGAAACTTTCCTCATGAAAAATCAAAAAAGATATGGCATTATTTCAAATGGATTTCGTTATCCTTATTAATTGAAAGTATTGCTCTAAAAATAGGTGCCATTCGGTTCTCCTCCGGGTGGTCAATGGCATAGGAAGTTTTCTTTTATAGCACGATGTACCCTATGCTGCGCCTTCATTACAGAAAACCATTAGCAGCTCTTATACTATCCATCTTCTTTGTGCTCTTTTATTTAATTATTTTTGACTACGACGTTATTTGAATTCGTTTTAGAAAACTCTGGGAATAGTATCTTGAAAAAGACCGCAAACTTTAATATGGCAAATATGATATATGAGGTGTAGGGAATTGTCTTACATGCAGGATAAGGAGCGGCGTCTGATCGTGCTGGCATTGTTGGTTATTGCTCTTTTTCTATCGCCGTATTTTATTTTGGGAGAGAATGCCCATATCAGAGTCCATGACAATCTAGATTCAAATTTGGCATGGTATAAAGTACTTGCTGAAAGCGGCCAGATATCAGGTCCAGTAACAGCAAAGATTGCACAAGTGATAAATGGACTGCCCAGGAACGCGTTAGGTACTGAATTTTCATTGATTGTTTGGCTTTATTCTTGGTTCCCCCTTATGACTGCATATGGTTTAAGCCAGGCAATTACAAGGTTTACAGCTTTTCTAGGCATGTATTTATTATTAAGAAAATACTTCATCCAAGATGATAGATGGGGGATTATCCGTGTCGGCACCTCACTAGCCTTTGCGCTGACTCCTTTTTGGCCTTCTGGAATGCTGAGCACACTTGGGATGCCATTGGCGCTTTGGAGTTTCTTAAATATTAGAAATGGAGAACGGAAATGGACCAATTATTTAGCCTTAACGGTTCTTCCATTCTATTCAAGTATCGTCCTTGGTTTTTTCTTTTTTCTTAGCGCGATGGGCGTATTCTGGTTTTTTGATATTTTTAGGGGGAAGGGATGGAACTGGCGCTTTTTTTTAGCAATCGCTTATATGACATCTGTCTATTTAGTCACTGATTATCGACTAGTCTATTCATTTTTATTTGATGATGAACCGAATAGCAGGGATGAATATTTTCATGCCCGGCTGACATTTGGACATTCTGTTCGGCTAACCATTAAGAATTTCATATACGGCCACCATCATGTTCATACCATCCATACCCTGATTATCCTGCCTGTCATCATCTTTGCACTTATCTTGATATGGAAAAACCGAGCCTGGAAAATGGAGAGTACCTATGTCATTCTGTTTGCTCTCAATTTCATTCTGTCCGCATGGTATGCCTTCTGGTTTTATAAAGGCTGGCTTCCTCTTACGAAAAGGTTCCACTTTTTGGATACGTTCAATTTTGCCAGATACCATTTCCTGCGGCCGCTAATCATCTATATCTTGTTTGCAGCAGGACTTAGAATTCTTTGGAACGAAGGAAGACTGTGGAGAAAAACAGTTCCGTGGCTTGTAGGTG
>NZ_JBAVFI010000348.1:0-9429 GCF_049588175.1 Mesobacillus sp. | reverse complement strand
GGCTTAGCTGGTCAGGTGAGACCCCGCAGGAGCGAAGCGACGAGGAGGCTCAGCGCCAGCCCCGCGGAAAGCGAAGCGCCTGGAACGAAAATCAACAGCTTTATTTAAAAGGCCTAAACATTACGCTTTTCATTATAAGAGTAATGGAAAAATGAAAATATAACAAACCTCACAGTATTCACTTCTAAAATTCCATATAAATATGTAGATTTTTTGTGAAGTGTGATGCACATCACCAGTTAGTTAATCCAATTCCTATATGATGAGTTTGTAAATAGTAATAATAAATATATGGAGGTTTTTTACATGAAAATGCCTTTTGATCAAAATTCCTTAGTTAAAGATATTGTTAATTTGTTTCCTCAATCCAGTGATTTATTTAAGAAGAACCGTCTCGATTTTTGCTGTGGCGGCAATCGTCCTTTAGCAGAAGCAGCGGACGAACAGAACATTAATGTCCCGGCAATCATGGCTGAGCTAGAAGATCTATATAAAAAACATAACGGAACTGCTGATAGCATGGAGGTTTGGACAGAAACCGATTCTGAAGTTCTGATTGACCATATTAAAAATAAGTATCATCGCGAACTCGAGGAAGAACTTTCGATGCTTAGCCCATATGTAACTAAGGTTTCTAAGGTACATGGCGATCGTCATGAAGAGCTTTTGAGGGTATATGAACTCTTTTATGAGTTAAAAAAGGAATTGCTTGAGCATACCGCCAAGGAAGAAGCTACAGTGTTCCCGATGCTGATGCAGCTGGATTCAGCGGATACCGATAAGCGCAAAGAGATGGTTTCTGAAATCACAGAACTTGAAAAAGAACATGATCATGCAGGCTCTATCCTTAAAGAATTGCGCGAAATAACATCCGATTTCACTCCGCCAATTGATGCATGCGGCACATATCGTTTGGTATACAAGCGGCTGGAAGCACTTGAAGCACATACTTTCATGCATGTACATCTCGAAAACAATATTTTGTTCCCGCGATATATTGCCTAAAACTGAAAAGACCTCATCATTGTGTGATGAGGTCTTTTCCTATAATACTCCTGAAAAAAGCCTTGCAAATGACTCCTTCGACCTTTCCATATAACCACGTTTATAATATTGAACTGGACTGATTTTTTCCGATTCCAGCATATCTTCCTCATAATGGGCGACAAGATCCCTGATCGAGCTTGTGCCAAAAAGGAATACATTCACCTCAAAGTTCAGGTGAAAGCTTCTCATATCCATATTTGCTGTACCTATAGACGCAATATTACCATCTACAATAATCACCTTTTGATGCAGGAAGCCTTTCTTATATGAATAGATTTCTGCCCCGCTCTTTAATAATTCCGAAAAATAAGAGCGGCTAGCGTACTGAGTCAGGTAGCTGTCATTGATTTCAGGTACCATGATCCTCACTTCTATTCCTTTTGCTGCCGCAACTCTCAATGCAGTACGGATCGCCTCATCTGGTACGAAATATGGCGTCGCTATCCAAATGGACTTTGTTGCGCATGACATCATTGTATAATAAAAATCGCTCATGATTCCTTGTTGGGTATCAGGTCCGCTCGCTACAACCTGGATAGCACCATCCAGTACATCGTCATGATCCTGCTTTTTTACAGCAGGATAATTCTCAAGAACACTCTCACCGCTGACATATTCCCAGTCGAGCAGGAACACATTGTGAAGTGTATATACCGCTTCACCCGTAAGCACCATATGGGTATCTCGCCAGAACCCAAAGTTATCATCCTCGCCAAGGTATTCAACACCGACGTTCAATCCGCCTACAAAACCAATTTCACCATCGATGATAACAATTTTCCTATGATTTCGGAAGTTGAATTTCTGATTGAAAAAGCCATACTTTAGCGGAGAAAATGGCTGTGCCTTGATTCCTGCATCTAACATTTCCTTCAGGTCTTTTGCGGCAAATTTCATGCTGCCGGCAGCATCGAACATGAATAGCACTTCAACTCCCTGCTGCGCTTTTTCTATAAGAATTTCAATGATTTCTTGTCCCAGCCGGTCAGACCTGAAAATATAATATTCAATGTGAATGAATTTTTCAGCTTCCTTCAGCTTCTTCTTAATTTCCGAAAAAGTTTCGTCACCATTTTTTAGGATCCTTGCTTTTGATCCTGTTGTAATTGGTGTGAACGAAGCATTCTTGGCATACTGCGCAAAGCATTGCTGATTATCGATCAAGAAGGATAAGTCACGAGACTCTTCCTTTCTCATTATTTTTTCCCATTCATCCCGATCCCGAGTTCGCTTACTTTTGTATAAATAACCCTTTAAGTAAAGCTGTCCGGAAAATAAGTAAAAGAAATAACCCACCACTGGAAATAGAATCAAGACGTACATCCACATCAGTGTGTGCTGAGCAGAACGGTTTTCCAGCACCAGAGAATAGATGCTGATTAAGATAATGATTGCATAGACTATTATGGCTCCACTCTTGACTAATTGGCTGAAGCCGGTGAAAAACACGATATAAATGCAGGCTATCAAAATAAATACAAATAAAAATTCAATTCTTCTTTTAAGCATTCAGGCATTCTCCAAATCATAAATAAGATATATTTGATTCTGCTTATACCCATAATCAGGTTGTTTGGAAACATAGTATGCCCATATTAGCTTTGAGAAAAGCGGAAGTCACTTTATTAATACCAACACGTTTTGAACATCGAAGGGCTTATGGAAGACTTTATCACCTAAGCATATAAAAGATTTCCCTCTGCCCAGTGGGAATACACTCTAATCTTATAGCTATTTTTGCATACTTTAATCCCCCTCACACAAAAAAAAGACCCCCGAAGGAGTCTTAGCCGCCAATATAAGACATTTCAATTTTCTTCCTGTTTGCGACTGTTTCTGCTGTCCGTTCATCTGAATATCTATCTGTACGATGATTCCAGATATTTGCTATGCGTGTCCGAAGCTCGTCATCGGTAGCACCCTCTCGCATGAAATCACGAATATCATGGCCATTTCCATTGAAGAGGCAAGTGAATAATTGTCCGTTTGCAGATAGACGAGATCTTGTGCAGCTAGAACAAAAGGACTCTGATACCGATGAAATGAATCCCACATTGATATCAGTACCTTTGTAGCGGTATTTCTTTGCAACTTCCCCGAAGTACTCAGGGTCAACCCTCTCTAATTCATAATGCTCGTTAATAGTGTCAAACATCTGCTTCTTTGTGATGACATCATCCATTTTCCAGCCATTGGTGCTGCCTACATCCATGAATTCGATGTAGCGCAACTCAATGCCTTCCTTTTTGCAGAATTCAGCCAACGGAAGAATTTCAGAATCATTGAGCCCTTTTTTAATTACAGTATTGATTTTCACACCTAAGCCGGCCTTTTTAGCTGCGTTTATTCCTTCAAGCACAGGGCCAACGCCGACATTACGGCCGTTGATTTCTCCAAAAAGCTCATCCTTCAAGCTGTCGAGGCTGACATTGACACGCTTCAAGCCAGCAGCTCTCAACTGCTCTGCATATTTTGGCAGAAGAACTCCGTTTGTCGTTAAGGCAATATCTTTTAGGCCCTCAATCTCATTTAACTTTTTAACAAGAATCGGAAGATCCTTCCGAAGCAAAGGTTCTCCTCCGGTGAGCCTGATTTTTTCTACCCCAAGTTCAATGAACAATTTTGCTACTCGTTCAATTTCTTCATAAGTCAAGAGCTCACTTTTAGGTAAAAAGGCAAAGTCTGGCCCGAATATTTCGGCGGGCATACAGTACTGGCAGCGGAAATTGCAACGATCTATTACTGAAATACGCAAATCTCGAAGTGGTCTATTTAACTGGTCTTTAATTATGTTTTTTACCATATGCGTCAACTCCAATTAGAGAAGTAGGATAAGTGAGCGTAACAGCAACAAATGCATTTCACTCTAATATTCTCACACTAACATTATTAGTCCTCTATTTAAATAGTAGAATTTCTCTTTATATATATATTACAACATAAAAATTGTCTGGGTAGTGTTTTTTACCCTAAATTGTCATGATGTTGTCAATTTTTAGGGAATGGAAAAAACTGCATTAATCAGTTTAATGCAGTTTTGAAAAGAGCTTTATTTGTTTTTCACTGTTAATTCACTGAACATGCCGACAAAATTCTTTATTTCGCCTGCTTCATTTTTAACAGGGCTGATTGTCAGCCACTCAGGATAAATCGTGCCATTCTTTTTCTTGTTCCAGATTTCTCCCTGCCAGAAGCCATTCTCTTTGATCGTTTTCCACATATCTTTGTAGAAGTCTTCTTCATGCTCGCCTGAACGCAGAATGCGCGGATTTTTCCCGATAATTTCTTCCGGGGTGTAGCCTGTCACCGTAGTGAAAGCAGGATTTACTTGTTCAATATTCCCTTTTACATCCGTGATCATGACACCTTCGATCGTATGGTCAATAATATTTTTAGCAAGGCTTAATTTGTCCTGGTAATACATCCAGAATACGATGATCAAGCTTGCTAGTGCTACTTGTGATAATGCCATGAATCCAATCGCATAGTGTCCAGTCAGATTGAACAGGAATGCGAGCATCAGCGGCGGGAAAAAGCCTCCCAATCCACCCATGGCAGAAACGATTCCATTCACGATTCCTGCCTGTTTTGAAAAATAGAGCGGGACTAGCTTGAAAATTGTACCGTTGCCTATACCTGCACAGATGGCGACTGCCAGGCAGCCGATCGTGTATAGTGTCAGCGATGGCATGAATGATAGCAAGATTCCCGAAATCGTCATACCGGCAAACACAAACATCAAAATGATGAAAGAGTTGAATTTATCACCCAGCCATCCTCCAATCGGTCTGAAAAATGTTGCAAGAGCGATAAAGCCAGCAGTCCTTAGACCTGCATCCACTTTTTCAAGATCAAAATGGGTTACAAGGAAGTTAGGCAAATAGATTGTGAAGGCTACAAATGATCCAAATGTCAGGAAGTAAAATAAGCTCAATGCCCATAGCTTTTGATTTTTATAAACACTCTTTATTTGTTCTCCCAGAGGTGTGATTACTTTAGGTTCCTTTTTATCTCCTAGCATGAAGTTCAGCAATGCAAAGGCAAGCATCAGGATCAAATACAACTTGACGGTTGTCTGCCATCCGAGCTGGGAGGCGATAACTGGAGCTGAGAAAGTTGAGATCGCAGTCCCAAGGTTACCTACTCCATAAATACCATTGACGAAGCCGTGGCGCTCTTTAGGAAAATACTTTGGCAGTGAAGTAACACCTACTGAGAAAACAGCTCCACCGATTCCTACAAACAATCCGCCAATCAGCAAATCTGTATAAGAATCAGCAAGACTGATGAAATAGATTGGAAAAAGCAGCAATGCAAAACTGATGAAAAACAATTTTCGCGCACCATACTTATTTGTCCAATAACCAATGGGAATCCTTAGGACGGATCCAAGGACCACAGGAATCGCTGTAGCCATGGCAATTTGATTGGCCGACATCTGGATATCCTCTTTTATGAATGGCATTAATGATGATAAGATTACCCACACCATGAATCCTGCTATAAGACTGAGCGTTTGCAACGGAAGCTGAACTTTTTGTGTTTTCATGATTTTTTCTCCCCTTTGAGCTTACTAATTTATTTCCCTAATGGCTTTGAAATTGTCATAGCAGCTTTCTATGGGTAAATCGTAAAAAATTCACAAGCTTTTAGATGTGACGAACTTCACACCTATTTCTATGTTCAATAAACCGTCACAGATGTCTTCAAACATGTAATTTATCTGCCTCTTTTTATCGATATAATAAACTTAAAGGCAATTTGTTTCGGAAATGTGAACAAAAAGGTCCTAGAATGTGACGACATTTTGACAGTTACTGTTCCTATATTTAGTTAACACTATGCCGGTGTTATTATTGTGACAATAAATACTTTGAAACGGTGAACCAGACATAAGTTTATTTTTCTTATTAAATGAAAAGGGTGATGACCATGCCACATGCACATAAAGTAACTCATTCGATTGAAATTAAAGAATTGCTCCAGTTTGCTGACAGGACGATCCATGCTAAAAAGGGTTCATACCTGTTCCAGGAAGGGATGGAAGCAGAGGAGCTTTATATAGTCCTTGACGGCAAGGTCCAAATCAGCAAGGTCACCCAGGATGGCCGTGAGCTCGCACTAAGGATTTGCGGAGAAAATGATATATGCGGCGAACTGACATTATTCACGGATGCTCCAAAATATCTCCTGAGTGCCCTTATCCTCGAAGACGCCAAGATTGCAGCCATCAGAAAAGATGTCATTGAAAAGGAAATTTTCCAGAATCCATCGCTTGCATTCGAATTCATGAAATGGATGAGCGACCATTTCCGCAAAACACAAACGAAGTTCCGCGACCTTGTACTGAACGGAAAAAAAGGCGCTTTGTTCTCGACGCTCATCCGGATGACAAACAGTTACGGTGTGCATAAGGACAACGGCATTCTCATCGACCTTCCGTTAACAAACCAGGAGCTGGCGAACTTCTGCGGCACTTCTCGTGAAAGCACGAATCGAATCTTGAATGAGCTTAAGCGTGAAGAAATCATTTCAATCAAAAAAGGAAAAATACTCGTACACGACGTTGACTTTTTACGCCAGGAAATCGGCTGCGAAAACTGCCCTGCTGTGTATTGCAGTATAGATTGATATCCATTTGCTTTATTAATACAAAAACGAGTGAGGCCCCCAGCTTCACTCGTTTTTTTAATGTGTCATACTTGGCTGTTGCTTTTGGCTACAGAGATTCAAAATTAACAATATCCTTAGGACACCCTATTGATTAAGCTCCAGCTCCATCGCGCTGGAGCTCAGATTTTAGCTTTGTTTCTGTTTTCTCAGTGCTTTGGGAATGTATACGCAGAATGGTTCACTTTCCAGATAATCTCCGGTCATAGCGTAGGCGCGTGAACGGGATCCGCCACAAACATGTCTGAATTCACATACACCGCATTTTCCTTTATATTCGTCGGGATTCCTTAATGACTTGAAAATGGGCGACTCCCTGTATATTTCAGCAAGCGGCTGTTCCCTGACGTTTCCAGCTTTAACAGGCAAAAGGCCGCTCGGGTAGACGTCCCCGGTGTGAGAGATGAATACAAAGCCATTTCCGTCATTGACACCTTTTGGCGCCCTGCCAAGACCATCGATCGAACCTGTCAGTCCTTCTTTAGTCAATGCAGTGAGATAATCGATTTCTTCGATATGGTCTTTTGCTTCTCTCATTTTTTGCTGAATTACGACCCTGCGGTAATGCTGGGCAGCAGTTGTTTTAATATCGAACTTCACTCGTTTGCTTAAGTCATACAGCCAAGTGAATACCTTCTCATGCTCTACTGGGGAAATCATGTCTTTCTCCTGGCCCCGACCTGTAGGCACTAGGAAAAATACGCTCCACAAAACACAATCCAGATCTTCAACCATCTTTGCCATTTCATCTAAATAATCTATATTATAGCGTGATATAACTGTATTAATTTGAATAGGTATTTCTAGTTCATGCAAGTACTTAATTCTTTCCATAGTTAAATCAAATGACCCAGCTGTCCCTCTGAAATGGTCATGAACTTCAGCTGTCGGGCCGTCAATACTGAATGCCCAGCGTGACAAACCTACTTCTTTAGCTTTTTCGATCGCTTCCTTCGTAACATTCGGTGTTGCACTTGGCGTCATAGAAACACGGACACCTTTTTTAACCGCATAGGCTGCGATATCAAAAACGTCCTCTCTCATAAGCGGGTCTCCACCTGTGAAAACAAGCATAGGATTATTCATTTCGTATATTTGATCGATAAGCGCCTTTCCTTCCTCAAAGGACAATTCGCGCGGGTCTCTTCTATATTGTGCCTCAGCACGGCAGTGTAGGCATTTCAGCTGGCAGGCTCTGGTCAGTTCCCAAATCACAATGAATGGGTCTTTGTTAAAATCTCTTGAAAACATAATTTGGCGCCTCCTTCAGTACTTCCCTATAAAAGAAGTATAGAAGTATTTGCAACTTGATTAAGTGAACTACCTCACATAAAAGCAGCTGATTTGATGGTTTGTATGACAATTTTGTGACTGGCAGACCTGTGGAGACTTCAAATAACAACTCGTTCCGATTTTTCACCTTGGAAATGTCATCGGAATCCCTCTCATAACAACTCGATCCCATTTTTCCCCCTTGAGTTGTCATCGGAACACCTCCCATAACAACTCGCCTCGATTTTTAACCTTTGAGTTGTCATCAGAACCACTCTCATAACAACTCGCCTTGATTTTTGACCCTTGAGTTGTCATCAGAACCCCTCTCATAACAACTCGCCTGCGATTTTTGTCCTTTGAGTTGTTATGAGGATAAATCCTCAACTCAGGTTTTCATGAATGCAAAAAAACAGCAAGGGAGCTCCCTGCTGCTTTTTACAAACATCTTATTAGTCTCTAACACCTAGCGCGATTTTTGCATAACGTGACATCCTGTCCTTTGACCAGGGCGGGTTGAACACGATATTTACTTCTGTTTCTTTTATTTCTGGAAGGTCTGCAAGTGCCAGCTTTACTTGTTCGACGATTGTGCCGGCAAGCGGGCAACCCATCGAAGTCAAGGTCATTGTTACGGTTGCCTGTCCTTCTTCGTTCAAATCAACATCATATACGAGCCCTAAATTAACGATATCGACGCCAAGTTCAGGGTCAACGACCATTTCAAGCGCACCCATAATGCTATCTTTTAAATCTTGATCCATCGGTGAACACTCCTTTGTAATGCTTGTTTATACCATCATAACAATGATTGTTATCCTTTAAAAGCAGAAAGGTATCACAAATGCTTTTCAAACCATTTTGCAGCAGCTATGACTCCTGCATTCGAAACCGTATGCCCTGCCTGTTCATCTGTAATGAATTCGAACAAATCCTCTGTACCTTCATATTTTAACCTGTTTTGCTCGTAAAAATGATAAGCACTTTGATACGGTACGACTTTATCCTGCTTTCCATGCCAGAACAGCACCGGCCGGTTGTTCAATTTTTCAGGCTGAAGCGAAAGGTCGTATTGTTTCAGCTCATTTAATAAAGAAGTGACTTCTTCCTTTGACAGCCCCAGCTTTACATTTCGTTTTTCCATTTCATTCAGCTGCCATAGCGCAAATTGTTCATACGACGGATTGCCCATCAAGCTGACTGCGGCTTTTATCCAATCATATTTTGCTAAGCCACCAAGTGTAATGATGGCCCCCATGGACGTTCCAGCAACTCCGATTCTCGATGAATCAACCAGATTTTCTTCAGCTAGGCTATCCTTAATAATTGAAAGCTCGTCAATTGAGGTAAGAACGATTTCCCAAAAACGGAACCCAAGCTCCATCTCTGAGAATCCCTCTGCTCGCTCCCCATGGTATTTTGCTTCAGGCATTACTACCC
>NZ_JBAVFI010000347.1:0-4501 GCF_049588175.1 Mesobacillus sp. | reverse complement strand
ATATAATTTCTTTCCATTCACTTTCACTGCCGAGTACATCGGCGGGGTCTGCTCAATTTCTCCAATAAAGGATTGCAGAACCTCGATAATTTCTCTTCGGGTAATGACTCGATTAACTGATTTCTCTTCTACTTTTTCCCCGGAGGCATCCTCAGTAGTTGTTGTAAATCCAAGCGACACTTCACCTTCATAAGCTTTACCAGCATCCGTGATGTACTCAGCAATCTTAGTTGCCTTGCCAACGCATATTGGCAAGACACCTGTTACATCCGGATCAAGTGTTCCTGTATGGCCTACCTTTTTGGTCCTTAACAGCTTCCTAAGCTTAAAGACACAATCATGCGAAGTCATGCCCGCTGGTTTAAAAAGAGGCAGAATCCCTTCCATGCTCTTTCCCCCCTGTTTTTTTTGTTTTATGTATCCTCTATTCTTCTTGTTTACTCTAAATTTGTTGTATTTCGTTAATTACTTCTATATGAAGAAGCTTTATTCAAAAAAATGGATAGACTAGGTGTCTATCCATTTCTTTTACCTGATGAAATGGCCTGCAAAGCAGCTGGCCAGTATCATCATTCTTTTTCTTCCTTTTCTTCATCAGCTTGCTCTTCTCTTTGCAGCTCATGAATAAGGGAATTAATTCTGTTGCCGTATGCCATTGTTTCATCAAATTCGAATATCAGTTCAGGCGTTTTTCTAAGACGGATTCTTTGGCCAATTTCGGTCCTAATGAAACCTTTTGCCTTCGCTAATCCTTTTAAAGTATTTTCTCTCTGTTCCTCGTCTCCTAAAACAGAAATATATACCTTTGCCTGCTGTAGATCGCCTGTAACTTGTACATCCGTAACTGTTACGAATCCAATGCGCGGATCCTTTATCTTGCGGCTGATGATATCGCCTAGTTCTTTCTTCATTTGTTCCCCAACACGATTTACTCTATGACCCATTTTCGATCACCTCGTTCTATTAAAGCCATTCTATTTCGGTGATGGTACGTTCGATCTCCGGAAAAGAGTCAATCATTTTTATAGCATTCTGCAGCTCCCTTTCAGTAGCAACCTTTGATGATGAAACAGCGGCAACGGCAATTGTTGTCCGCTGCCACACATCATGATGGTCAACTTCCGATACTGAAACATTATATTTTTGCTTCAGCCTTGAAATAATCCGCTGTAGTACTGCTCTCTTTTCTTTTAGAGAATGAGCATCATAAATGATGCATTCACAGGCTGCTAAGCCTACTACCATTAACGTTCCACTTCTTCCATGATATATGCTTCAACAACATCGCCTTCTTTGAGGTCATTGAAGTTTTTAATGGTAATACCGCACTCATAACCTTGTGCAACTTCCTTCGCATCATCTTTGAATCGTTTTAATGCATCAATCTGTCCTTCAAAGATTACTACACCGTCACGAATCAGGCGAACACCGCTGTCACGGGTAATTTTACCGTCAGTGACATATGAACCACCAATCATTCCGACTTTTGAAACCTTGAAAGTCTGGCGGATTTCAGCTTGGCCAATAACCTTTTCAGCATAAACTGGATCAAGCATCCCCTTCATGGCAGATTCGATTTCTTCGATTACCTTGTAGATAATGCGGTGGAGACGGATATCAACCTTTTCTGATTCCGCAGCGCGCTTCGCATTATTATCAGGGCGAACGTTAAAACCGATGACGATACCGTTAGAAGCTGCTGCTAATGTGATATCAGACTCATTGATCGCTCCAACACCTGTGTGAATGATTCTTACATTTACACCTTCAACGTCCAGCTTTTGCAATGCTGCTGCAAGGGCTTCTACTGAACCTTGAACGTCAGCTTTAATAATTAGATTTAAGTCTTTCATTTCCCCTTGTTTCATATGTTCAAACAAAGTATCAAGACTTACGCGAGCTTTTTCGCTTCTTTGCGCCTGTACTGCTTGTGATGAACGGATTTCTCCAACCTGGCGTGCAGTCTTTTCGTCCTCAAATACAACGAAACGATCTCCAGCCTGTGGAACATCATTTAAGCCAGTGATTTCAACAGGAGCAGACGGACCTGCTTCTTTAACACGGCGTCCAAGATCATTTACCATAGCACGTACCCGGCCGTAAGTATTACCGACTACAATCGGATCACCGATTTTTAGTGTACCGTTCTGAACAAGCAACGTCGCAACTGAGCCACGGCCTTTATCAAGCTGTGCTTCAATTACAGTACCAATTGCATTTCTATTAGGATTTGCTTTGTATTCTTCAACTTCACCAACAAGCAAAATCATTTCTAAAAGGCTATCAAGACCTTCTCCTGTTAATGCTGAAATCGGTACAAAGATTGTTTCTCCGCCCCATGCTTCAGGAACTAGACCATATTCTGTAAGTTCCTGCATGACACGATCAGGGTTTGCAGTTGGTTTGTCCATCTTATTTACAGCTACGATGATTGGTACATTAGCTGCCTTTGCATGGTTCAAAGCTTCAACAGTCTGAGGTTTAACGCCATCATCTGCCGCTACAACTAAGATTGTGATATCCGTGATTGCTGCTCCACGCGCACGCATAGTTGTGAAGGCTGCGTGTCCTGGTGTATCAAGGAAAGTGATTTTTTTGCCGTTCTCTTCAACCTGGTACGCACCGATATGTTGAGTGATTCCGCCAGCTTCTCCCGCGGTAACCTTAGTGTTGCGGATTGAGTCAAGAAGTGTTGTTTTACCATGGTCAACGTGGCCCATGATCGTTACAACAGATGGTCTTTCAATTAATGATGCTACTTCATCTTCAGTGAAGTAAACATCAAGGTCAGTTGCATCGACTTTAATTTCTTCTTCAACCTCAACACCATAATCAGAAGCAATCAATTCAATTGCGTCTTTATCAAGATCCTGGTTGATCGTTGCCATGACACCAAGCATGAATAACTTCTTGATGATTTCTGATGGCTCACGATACAACTTTTTAGCAAGCTCTGCAACTGTCAAAGACTCACTGAAAGTAATTTTTGCAGGAAGCTCTTTTACTTTCTTTACTTGAGGCTGCGCAGCTTGCTGCTGGTTTTGTTTGCCTCTGTTTTGGTTTTGCTGGTTTCTATTTCTGTTATTGTTATTGTTATTGTTTGGCTTGTTTTTATTGTTTTTATTAAAAGGCTGTGAGTTTGCAGGTTTTTTAGCTGCAGCTCCAGTTTTTACTTTTTCAGGAGTTGTTGCACGGCGCTCATCATCAGAAAAAGCACTTGCTGTTGTTTTTAGTTGAGCCTTAGGCTGAACCTGATTATTTCTCTGCTGGTTTTGGCCTTGGCTGCGATTTTGATTTTGTCCTTGGTTCTGTACCTGTGCAGCTTTCGGCTGGCTTTGCTGCTGAGGTTTAGCTTGTGGTTGTTGTTTTTCTTCTTTTGTATTATAAATGGCGTCTAGTCTCCTCACAGTTTCATCTTCCATGGCAGTCATGTGGTTTGAAACCTCGATGTTCATTTCTTTTAATTTTATAATCACGTCTTTACTCGATAAATTATGCTTCTTTGCATATTCGTAAACGCGTGTTTTACTCATATTTTCACCCCCGCTAGAATTAATCGAGCAACGTCAACAGTTTTTTTGCAAAACCCTCGTCCAGTAGGGCTACTACAACACGGGCATCCTTCCCAATAGCCTGACCAAGCTGATACCGGTCCGGGACCACCTTGCAAGGTACTTTATAGGAATTGCACTTGTCTGTAATTTTCTTTGTAGTATTTGCGGATGCATCCGCTGAAAGCAAAATGAGTTTCGCTTTGCCGCTTCGGATTTCTTTTACGGAAAGCTCTTCCCCTGAAATAATTTTCCGTGCTCGATTGGCTAAGCCAAGCAATGACATCCATTGATTAGAATTCATCAGGATAGTCTGTTCTCCTTTTCGATAAGTTCATTGAGCTCATCGTATAATGCATCGTCCACAGCTGTTTCTAGTTGTTTGGACAATATATTTCTTTTCTTTGCTAGCTGAATAGCTTCTTTATCTTTTGAAAGGTAAGCACCACGGCCTGATTTTTTTCCTGTCAGATCAATGGAAACTTCTCCCTCTTTGGAGCGAACGATGCGAACGAGTTCTTTTTTCGGTCTCATTTCACCGGTAGCGACACATTTTCGCATAGGAACTTTTTTACGGCTGTTCACGATCATTCACCTCAATTAATCAATATCTTCGTCATCATAATCATCATTCGCTGATAACAATGGTTCATTGTCACGAGGATAGATACCTAACTCTCTTGCCTCAGCCTCTGCTTTAATATCAATCTTCCAGCCAGTCAATTTAGCAGCCAGACGAGCATTTTGTCCACGCTTTCCAATCGCAAGTGAAAGCTGGTAATCTGGAACGATAACTGTAGTCGCCTTCTCTGCTTCTTTGACAATAACATCAAGAACCTTAGATGGGCTCAATGCATTGGCTACGAAAACAACTGGATCTTCAGACCATTTGACGATGTCGATCTTTTCACCTTTTAGCTCATTTACAACTGCCTGTACACGCGTTCCTC
>NZ_JBAVFI010000346.1:0-3696 GCF_049588175.1 Mesobacillus sp. | reverse complement strand
GCCCAACTGGAGCTGATACTGAAAAACCTAAGATGATACTTTTTAGCAATAACATTCTCAATAAATCCTTTCAACAGAGGCATTGCCACAGGAGTTCAAGTATAACTTAACTTCTTCTTTGGCCTTTTTGCCTCGTACATTGTCTAATACGTAGTAGTCATTAGCTTATCCATATTTCCTTTGGAACAGCTGGTATGAGCATACCCCATTGAGATTTCTATCGATTCCTATATATTGGTTTTTACCATAAATGGAACGATAGAATTATATAGTTATCAAAAAAACCTTGCCCTTGTCTGATCAAGCTTCTCCTTGAATTCTATGAGGAATTTTTTTCGCTCCTCGTAATCCTGAACGTCGCTATCTTTCCATAATTCAAGATCGGCACCTTTATCGATCAACTCGATCGCCTTCTTTTTTATCCCCACCGTCAATGCCCTATGCCTCATTTGAAGGGCTGCAAGCGAAATATAAAGAATTGATTCATCAGGCTGACGCTCCAATTCATCATCATAATCTTCGAGCTCCTCCAGCCACGATTTCAAGATGATTTTCGCAGCTTTGCGCGGACTCATCCCTTCATCAAGAAGCTCGTTCCATTCATCCTGGATATCACACGCCAGATCATCTTCCCACAGCCCTGTTCCCCATGCTCCCATCGTGTCCACTCCTTGTCATTATGTAATTTCCGCACTGGCTTCTCTATTATTTTACTCCATTAGTCATTGGGTTTCCCTGTATATATCGAGCAAAATTGGCAAGTAGTTAAACTGAAGCTTAACTATTTTTCAGATATTATTAAATACCATTATGATTTATGCTTTCATCGCTTTATATATAAAAAATGCACCAGATTTTACGGAAGAACCATAATAAACGAGAGCCTCCCAACATATAATTTATTTTTTCTTCATACCTTATTGTAGGACTTTTTCCCAGGGAGGTTCATTATGATCATTCATGTTGTCCAAAGAGGAGAGTCATTATGGCAGATTGCGAGCCGTTATCAAGTGACCATCACGCAAATTACCGATATAAATGGATTGGAAAATCCGAATCAGCTGGTCGTTGGCCAGGCATTGATTATTCCATCATATGATGTATACCATACGGTCAGATCGGGAGAAGCGCTTTGGTCGATCGCACAGCGCTACGGCACGACGGCTGACGCGATAATCAGGGCGAATGGGATCACCAATCCAGCACTCATTTATCCCGGTACCGTGCTGCGAATACCTGCAATCCGCCATACTGTTCAATCAGGCGAGGCGCTTTGGCAGATTGCCCAGCGCTATCGTGTTAGTGTTCAATCCATTATCAATGCTAATAAAATCCAAAATCCAAACGCCCTATATCCAGGAACGATTCTAGTCATCCCCAGGCCAAAGCCAACTATTGAATCGAACGCATTCACCTACCATTCGGATGAAAAAGCTGTGGAGTATGTCGGCGAGGTGGCCGACCTGATGACCTATATCGCCCCTTTTGCCTATGTCATTCAGCCGGACGGTTCGCTCGTCCTGTATATGAAGGATGACACCGATGCCATTCAGAGCGGACTTGCAAAAGGAGCATTGCCGATGATGTCGATCACCAATTTTACCGCCACCGAAACCGGGCATAACATTGCACATGAAGTACTGGCCAGCGAAGAGCACCGAGGGAAGCTGCTGGAGAACATTCTTTCCGTCATGCGTGAAAAAGGCTATCGCGGTTTGAATATTGATTTTGAAAATGTATTGCCTGCGGACCGCGAGCTTTACAATTCATTCCTTCAGGCAGCAGTAGACGCCCTGCATAAGGAAGGGTATTTCGTCTCAACATCTCTGGCGCCAAAAATCAGCGCTGACCAGAAAGGGCTTTTATATGAAGCCCATGATTATCCGGCTCATGGCCGGATTGCGGACTTCGTCGTCCTGATGACCTATGAATGGGGCTATCGCTTCGGACCGCCGCGTGCGGTTTCCCCATTGAACGAAATCCGCCGTGTCCTTGACTATGCTGTTACCTCCATCCCAAGGAACAAAATTCTGATGGGCTTCCAGCTGTATGCCCGCGACTGGGTAATCCCTCACGTTCAGGGCCAGGAAGCAGAAACATACAGTCCTCAGGAAGCTGTCAGCCGAGCAATCAAATACGGCGCAGCGATTCAATATGATACTGTTGCTGCATCACCATTCTTCCGCTATACCGATGAGCAAGGACGCGGACATGAAGTCTGGTTCGAAGACGCCCGAAGCGCCCAGGCAATATTCGATACCATCAAGCAATACAACCTTCGAGGGGTCAGCTACTGGGTGCTCGGCTATCCATTCCCGCAGAACTGGGTGCTGCTTGAAGATAATTTTAATATAAAAAAATTAACGTAAAATAGTGCCTGGCGGATTTGCCAGGCACTATTTTTTATGCGGTGAACTGAACTATTTTCCCCTGATCTACGCTCTTAATATAGTTTCCGCCAGCACCCTCGCTCCAATATTAAGCGCAGAATGATCAAAGCTCATTTTTGGATGGTGGAGACCAGGTGCAAGATTTGCTCCTACCCCAATCATTGTTGCCTTCAGTTCCGGCTGCTTCACCGTGTAATAATGAAAATCATCGCTGCCTGATGTAACAACAGGAGCTGCAAGAGATTCTTTACCGATGGATTCAATAATTCCCTCAGCAGCAATCGCTTCTGCTTCAGATGATACTTCTGCACCAGGAGCTAGATCGAGCCAATTCCATGTGATTTCTACTTCGTACAGCTTTTGCAGTCCTAGCAGTTTTTCTTCGATTGATTCTTGAAGCTGCTGCAATATATGATTTTTCTGTGCTCTAAGGTCAATCGCAAACTCTGCATTGCCCGGTATGATATTTAAATTATCCCCGCCAGCGATGATTTTTGTAAGTTTAGCAGAATGAGGCTCAAATGGCGAAACATAGATCGTTTTCAACATTTGCTGCAGGGCAACGATCACGTCGATTGCATTCTTTCCTTGATGCGGCCTGGCCCCATGGGCATCGACTCCGATAATTTTGCCTTCAAGGAACGTGCCCGCACCATGATGGATGGACGGAGATACCTTGCCTAGAGGAAGCTCTTCCACGGGACGAAGATGGACGCCGAACAAGTGCGTGACGTCCTGAATGGCACCGCGTTCGATCATGGAAATAGCGCCGTTCCCCTTTTCTTCTGCTGGCTGAAAAATAAACCGGATTCTCTTAGACGGCTTTTTTTCCATTATATAGAGCATTGCTCCGAGCACCATCGACATATTAGCATCATGGCCGCATGAATGGTTGGCCTTCCAGACACCATCTACTTCCTGCCACAAAGCATCAATATCCGCCCTGACGGCAATGACTTCATCCCCTGTTCCAACCTCGGCCACCAATCCTGTCACATCGTCGAACCTTTTATATGGGACGCCTAACTCATCAAGGATTTCAGCAATTTTCTCTGTTGTTTTATATTCCTTCCAGCTTACCTCTGGATATGTATGAAAGTGGTCAAACCATTCTAATATACGAGCTTCAATATTACTTCGATCCAAGCTGTCCACTCCTGTTCTAATTTTAAAACCTATTATAATCCCAAACTGCTTGTATTCCTATGAATTTTAGAAGTTCTTTTATTTAGGCTCTTTTCGTAAACTTTTTTGCTTTTGCAACCAAAAGTAAAAATCGGTATTTGGATTTTTACGAGTGTTAATA
>NZ_JBAVFI010000345.1:0-2204 GCF_049588175.1 Mesobacillus sp. | reverse complement strand
GGACTTATCTTTGCAAACTCTTCTGGCTTTTGTTTTTGACTTTCGAGCTGCTTTTTATATTGGTCATACATGGCCTGGACTTCTTGTGGTGTCGCTTCTACCTTGCCAATCTTGCTTTCCAAATATTTATTGACCGTAATTTGCTTTTTCAGCTGGGCTTTGAGCTGTTTCTCGGTCATCTTATTCGTTTTCAGTGCTTCTTCAAACTTTTTATCATCTTCGAAGTTGGCTTTGATTTTTTCCAACTCCGCATCCACTTCTTTTTCTTTAATGGAGATGTCGTTCTTCTCGGCTGTCTGGAGAAGCAGCTCCGCATTAATCATTTTGTCCAGAACTGACTTTTCGAGTTGTTCCTTCATCTTTTTATCCATCTGATCTACCGGCATGCCTTGCTGTTCGTAAGATGCTTTCATGGCCTCCAGCTCTTTGTTGTATTCCTTTTTTGAAATTCCTTTTCCATCTACTGTTGCGACCAAATCTTTTTTAATTTCTTTCTCAGTATTCCCTTTCGAGCTATCATTGCCGCATGCGCCAAGCACAAGGACGGCTATGTTCATTAAAAGAATGCCTGTAAAAATGCGCTTCATCATAAACAAATTCCCCTTTCAAACAACATGTCCATCATACTACCATATCCATCGAGAAAATAGGAGGATTTTACAGGAATTTTAAGCATTAATCATTTCTCTTTTGAGGAAAAAAGTATTCACTGATACCTCCTCATTAATCACCCTATGTTTGATCCAACAATTCATACTTACCCAATTACTCACTATCATTTTGTCTTTCTGCAGTTCTTCTTTTCCAGTTTTTCGGATTTAAAGCTGTTCTTATTTTTCCCGCGGCTTCTTTGCCCACCATTATAGCACCAATCCAGAAGAAGACTTCTGCAATCACCAGGGTGCTTGTAATACCGATTGCCTTCCCTTTACCAGTGAGGGGCAAAAAAGGAATCCCCATGGGAAGGACCCAAAATATAAATGATGAAATGATCAGGACCATTCCTACTTTATATATTAAAGATTTGGTTGCTTTTGGTTCGTTCTGCATCATGTCCTCCAATGTTGTCCTTAATGAGACAAAGGGACGGTACTGCCCCCAATAATTACTCGACATGTCCTATATTTAATCAAACGTTTGATTAAATTGTGTTGAGGCCAAGCATATAGCGGTTTTGATTATTAGTGGTGGAGAAAAAACACAATGAATTAACTATAGAGATTAAGAGGTGTAGCAGTGACTAATCCGAATACAACTATATTGAACAGATGAAGTTTCTATAATGAAAATGGAAGCACAAGGTACGTCCCCATGCTTTTTAAAAAAGCAACCCTTCATTAAAGAAGAATCGCCCCGGCTAGATCTCTCCAGCCTATTATTTGTTTGAATCATATTCCTGAAGTTCGTCCACGGTCACAAAGGTATATCCTTCGTTCGTAAGCTCTCGTAAAATATCTTCTATCACTTGAATTGCTTCGTCACTTTGATCATACATTGGATGCAACAAGATAATCGATCCGGGTTTGATGTTTTCCACTACATTATTCACTTTATCATCAGCACTTGTGTAGTACGTTTCAGGTTCTAATGTCCACATAATGGTTTCTCTGTTGTGCTTATTCAAATAATACGGCAATCCCACAAGTTTTTTCCCATAGGGAGGCCGAAAGTCGATCTCGCCCTTATAACCAGCTTTTCGGATCAGCTCATCAGTCTTTTCTATATCCTCTTTTATAAAAGAAGGAGATTTCAACACCATTCTATTGTGTGAATAGGTGTGATTTCCAATTTGATGCCCTGCTTCCACCAGCTTCTCAGCTTCTTCAGGATGTTTTTCAATATCCTGGCCGATGAGGAAAAAAGTCGCTTTTGCATTGTATTGATCCAATAAAGGCAGAAGCTGATCCACATTCTTCGTCGGACCATCATCAAACGTTAACGCAATGACTTTCTCTTCCGTTTCAACCTGGTACGTTAAGCCTCCAAAGAATTGAAAGGTTCTTAACTTCGTAACTTTAAATAACCCTGCAAATAAAAGAGCGGTTACTATAAATACAATTCCAATAAGGATGAATTTCTTCTTCATACATGCTACCTAACTTTCTGAATGATGTATTATATCAGTTGTATTATAGCATGATGCATATGCTTATGAAGAAGCGAAGCAATGCCGGTTTTACGAAACGGGACCAGACTTTCTAAAC
>NZ_JBAVFI010000344.1:0-3241 GCF_049588175.1 Mesobacillus sp. | reverse complement strand
AGCTAGAAGCGACTTTAAACTCTGTCATTGAAGCAGCAAAATAAATAGATAACGGAAAAACCTTGTATGGATGACAAGGTTTTTCCCTTTTTTACTAACCATCAGCTTTTCTCTATAATATAAAAGGGTTAGACAATAGATATTGAGGTGTTAGCAGGTGAAAGTAATAGTAACAGGCGGGGCGGGATTCATCGGCTCACATTTAACAAGGAAGTTAATTCAAGAAGGGCATGAAGTGTTAATTATAGATGAACTGCATCCCTATTATTCAAGGCAGAGGAAAAGAGAGCAGTTAGCTTTCATTGAAGAAGCTGGTTCTTTTACGTTTAAAGAGTTGAGCCTTTTAAAAGATGCAGAAAAGGTCTTTGATGTTTTTGTTGCTTTTAATGCCGATTGTGTTGTCCATTTGGCTGCATTGCCAGGTGTAAGTTATTCCCTGGAAGCTCCAGAGGAATATGTGGATTATGATATAAAGGCGACGACAAACCTATTGAAGTTCTCGGGCGAATCAAATGTAAAGCATGTCATTTTCGCTTCATCGTCCTCCGTGTATGGAGAACAGGCTAATGAACCGTTAAAAGAAGAAATGGCTACAGGCAGAGTTGTTTCTCCCTATGCTGCTGCCAAGTATGGCGCTGAATCATTTTGCCATGCGTTTGCAAGCATGTATCAGTATGATATGACGATCCTAAGGTTTTTTACTGTTTATGGCCCATGGGGAAGACCAGATATGGCAATATCCAAGTTTATCAACCATCTGATGAAAGATGAGGAAATCACTGTCTTTGGAAGCGGCACATCCCGTGACTATACATACATAGATGATTGCGTAGAAGGAATATACTCCTCGATTAAATACGCAACAGGAACAAATATCATCAACATTGGTTCTTCACAGCCAGTGTCGTTAGAAGAGCTTGTCGAAGGTTTGGCCGTTCATTTCCCAAAAATGAAAGTTAATTACTCAGACTTTCGCAAGGGAGATGTAAATGCTACATGGGCTGACCTATCCCGGGCAAAAGAGCTTCTGAATTACGAGCCAAAGGTTTCTTTTCAGGAAGGACTCGCGAAAACAGTAAGCTGGGCTAAAAACAATGAAAAAATATTTTAAACTAGCTGGATTTGTTTTTGTGGTTGTCTTTGCCATCCTAACTTTCCGATATTTTCATATTGAGGATTTATGGAATGAAGGCAAGCGATTCTTTTCATCTTCGCTTTTTTGGTGGAACTGCGCAGCGTATGGACTAGCTTTCCTTTTCCGTGCATTGGCCTGGAAAATATATATTTATAAACCAGTGAAGTATTCCACCTGTGTTCAAGGAGTCTTGATCAGTTTATTCATCAATCATATTACTCCTGTAAAGGCCGGGGACATACTGCGAGCCGGATTACTTTCTTCAAAAGAAAAAGAATTATCTTTGGATGAAGCTGCCCATTCTGTGGTCGTAATGAGATTGATCGATATTGCGGTATTGCTCTTTTTCAGCGCGTCAGGATTATTTTTCCTAGGAAAAGAAATTAGAGCAGATTTTTCAGAATGGATTGCAGCAGGTGTATTTTGCTTAATTCTTCTTGCTGTGTTTACAATAAAAAAGTACATGCCAGCTTTTTTTCATAAACATTTGACTATGGCCAAACTTGCAGCCAAGCAAAAAAACAGTCTTTTTATCGTCCCGCTTGTAATAGGCAGCTGGATTCTGGAAAGTGTTGTAGTCTGGAATATTCTAAAGTCTATGGATCTGTCTTTTCCCTTTTTCCAAAGCATCTGGGTGAACTCACTGACAGTGGGCGGACAGGTATTCCAATTCACTCCTGGTGGCATCTCCACATACGAATCAGTGATGACAGCCGCTCTAGTCTTAACAGGGCTTGGTGGAAAGGATGCTTACACAGCAGCTCTATTAAGTCACAGCTTTAAATTTATTTTTTCTTATCTATCAGGTTTCATTTTAATTCTATCTTCTCCAGCTCACATGATTGGAGAGCTGAGAAGAAATGGTTTTTGGGGAAAGAAGGTACAAAATGAAAAGCGCATCTAAATTTGAAAAATTCGCTGCTCGTTGCTGGAATTTGCTTAATGAGGGAAAGCCGTTTACACCTATTTTCACCGTAGGCACCATGCTTTTATTTCATTTAGGCGATCTTGACAATACTCAGCGAACAATGGATTTCTTACTTGCATTCCTTACAGTCATTCCGTTATTCGTCATATATTTTATTTATGATTTCCCACTTTTTTTGAGAAACTATCTATGGATTCCATTCGTGATTTTTATCATCACTTGGCCAGTTCTAAATATCAGCCTGTTACTTTTCGCAGCAGGCCTTTACTTTTTCTTCACAGTCTTTTTCTGGGGCACCTTTTATTATCATTTAAGGATAGGGACATCCTGGCTGAATTTCACAAGATTTTGGAAGCTTGTCCTGAAAAATAGTGATTCCACTAGCGGGAATGCTCAGGAACAGCTTCCGAAGGTGTTCCTGCTCTTGTCAGTTTGGGAACTATCTTTAAAATCATTATCAGCCCATAAAGGAATTCCTCTTGTGGAATTAGGAATATTAGACGGTTTTATCTTAGTCTTTGCTTTTATCTTGCATAAGTATCTATTCGATTGGAAGCCAAAGGCTTACGAAACCTTTACCAAGGACGACGGACCTGAAATTCCGGAAAACGGCCTGTCGGACAAAGTAATTGTGATTGTAATCGATGGAATGAGGAAAGAGCGCTTTTATGAGGCAAACACTCCATTTTTAGACGGTTTAAAAGAAAACGGAACAGAATATTTAAATATGGAAACGGTATATCCTGCGCGTACGGTTGTTTGTTTTAGCTCCATGTTCACCGGTACGTATCCATTCGAACATGGAATTACTTCAAATATGGTATGGAGGCTGGGAATTAAGACTGAAAGCATTTTTGATTCCCTCCGCAAAGTTGGCAAAAAAGGAAGACTTCTTGGGATTGCCCATCTAGTAGATTCCATGGGAAGCGATGTAGAAACGGTAACTGCCGTTATGCATAAAGACAAAGCAGATCCCAATATGCTTGCAAGAGCAAGGAAGATCATGAAAGAGCAAGACCCTGACTTGTTTATTGTTCAAATGATTGGGACAGATCAGGTCGGTCATAGCCGTGGAGTACTTTACGACGATTATATTGAGAAAATTGAAGAGGCAGACGCACTCATTAAGGATTTTGTAGGGTGGCTGGATCAAGAGGGGAAAATGGAAAATACAACTC
>NZ_JBAVFI010000343.1:0-17828 GCF_049588175.1 Mesobacillus sp. | reverse complement strand
GTATGTTACATTAATGAGCCTATAAAAAAAACCGGTATAACCGGTTTTTTTTTTTATAGGCCCAAAACCACTCATTAAATTTTTTTACTATAACAATAAATCGAGATATAGTTTCCACTATTATGATAGTCAAAACCTTTGGTTAAATGAAAGTATCATGTTAAAATAACATTGTAACCGTTTTATAATCTGAATAATAATATGATTCTTGGAATTTACCGTTATTTTTAGATTTCTCAGGGTAACAGTTAAATAATCGTTGTTTTCATATGGGAAGCGCATTAAAAAAAGACTTTAGATTTGGTAAGGGGGTTTTATTTTGACAAAGCCAATTGCCGGCAATGGATCTGAATGGCCAGGATTTTATGGTCCTAACCAAGGGTATGTTGAGGAACAATATGAAATGTTCCTGGAAGATCCCACATCGGTAGAGCCGGAAATAAGAGAATACTTTGAGCAGCATGTTAACCGAGCGTCCGCTCATTCACCAAAATCTTCTGTATCTATCACGTCAGGTAATGAAGCGATTTCACCTGAAAAAATTGCAAATGCACTTAGATATGCTGATTATATCCGGTCATACGGACATTTATATGCAAAGATTTATCCTTTGCATTTTGATACTAGCGATACTAAGCTCGATGAACTGGAAAATTGGGGTTTAACCGAATCCGATTTGCTGAACATTCCTGTAGGTCTTATATGCCAAAGTGCACCCTCAGCTATTAAAGATGGAATAGAAGCATTTAATCACTTAAGAAAAGTATATTCAAACACAATCGCCTATGAATTTCATCATGTTAATGAAAAGATGGAAAAAGATTGGTTAAGGCAGAAGGTTGAATCGGGACAATTAATACCAAAGCTTGAAAACAACAGGAAAATCGGCCTGTTTAAGCGTTTAACAGAAGTGGAGAGCTTTGAAAAGTATCTGCACCGCACATTTGTCGGCCAGAAGAGATTTTCGATTGAAGGATTGGATGCAATGGTGCCGCTGCTAGACGAAGTGGTAGCTGATGCAGTTAACAATGGGGTAGAAACCATCAACATCGGCATGGCTCACCGTGGCAGGCTGAATGTTCTTGCTCATGTATTAGGAAAGCCATACGAGATGATTTTTGCTGAATTTCAGCATGCCCCGAATAAAGAGTTAGTCCCCTCAGAGGGCTCAATTGGAATCAATATTGGCTGGACTGGTGATGTAAAATACCATCTCGGACTTGACCGGAAAATAAAGTCAGAAAGCACTGCAAATGCAAGGCTGACTCTGGCTAATAATCCAAGCCACCTTGAATTTGCAGGGGCTGTAGTTGAAGGATTTACGAGAGCGGCTCAGGATGATCGGAGCCTGAAAGGCTATGCACAATATAATCCGGTAAAGGCACTTGCAATCCTTATCCATGGTGATGCAGCGTTTCCGGGACAAGGAATTGTCGCCGAAACATTAAATTTAAGCCGCTTGAATGGTTACAAAACAGGAGGAACCATACATGTAATTGCCAATAATACGATTGGTTTTACAACAGAATCTATGGACTCCCGATCTACACGTTATGCAAGTGATCTTGCAAAAGGATACGAAATTCCAATCATCCATGTTAACGCTGACGATCCAGAAGCATGTTTAATGGCAGCACGCTTAGCCTTTGAATATCGAGCAAAGTTCGGTAAGGACTTTTTAATCGATTTGATCGGTTATCGCCGATTCGGACACAACGAAATGGATGAGCCGATGACGACCAATCCTGCTATGTATAAGCTTGTTAACAATCATCACACAGTTAAAACACTTTATGGTAATAAACTTTTGCAAGAAGGTGTTTTGACAGAACAGAGGTACTCAGAAATTGAGAAAAGTATCTCCGGTAAGCTGTCTGAAGCATATGAAAAGGTTCCGAAAAAAGAGAAGGAAGTCCATGCTGAGCCTGATATTCCTGAAGTGATTGAAATGGGAATTCCGCAGATTGATACAAGCGTTCCATTGGATTCCTTAAGAAAAATAAATGATGAACTGCTGAAATGGCCGCAAGGATTTAATGTATTTAACAAGCTGGAGAAAATTTTACAGCGTCGTAAAGATGCTTTTTCTGTAGATGGAAAAATTGATTGGGGCCTTGCAGAAACTTTAGCATATGCTTCTATTTTAGTAGATGGAACACCGGTAAGGCTGACAGGCCAGGATTCTGAACGAGGAACGTTCGCCCAAAGAAATTTAGTTTTACATGATAGTGAAACTGGAGAGCACTTTTCACCGCTCCATAATCTGCCTGAAGCAAAGGCATCCTTTTCGATTCACAACAGTCCATTATCAGAAGCTGCGGTGGTCGGTTTTGAGTATGGCTATAATGTCTTTGCCCCTGAAACTCTTGTCCTATGGGAAGCACAATATGGTGATTTTGCGAATGCGGCTCAGGTACTATTTGATCAATTTGTAGCAGCTGGCAGGGCCAAATGGGGACAAAAGTCCGGGCTTGTTATGCTGCTGCCACATGGGTATGAAGGGCAGGGTCCTGAACACTCAAGCGGCAGAGTAGAACGCTTTTTAACGCTTGCAGCGGAGAATAACTGGACCGTTGCAAACCTTTCTTCTGCAGCACAGTATTTTCATATACTGAGGAGGCAGGCTGCTATTTTAAGGCAAGAATCAGTTCGTCCGCTTGTCTTGATGACTCCAAAGAGTTTGCTCAGAAACCCGTTAGTTGCAGCTTCTCCCGAACAATTAAGTGAAGGCAGCTTTATGTCCATTTATGAACAGCCAGGTCTTGGAGGAAATCCTGAACAGATCTCGAGAGTCGTATTGTGCACTGGCAAAGTAAGCATTGATATTGCTGAGAAAATTGACCCGGCAAATCATGATTGGCTGCATGTATTAAGAATAGAAGAAATATACCCTTTCCCACTGGATTCGCTAAAAGAAAAACTTAAACTCTACCCAAATCTTCAAGAGATTATCTGGGTCCAGGAAGAACCAAAAAATATGGGAGCATGGACATTTGTTGAACCAAGGATTAACGAAGCAGCACCAAAGGGGATAGATGTTTCTTATTTAGGGCGCAGAAGACGTTCCAGTCCTGCTGAAGGGGATCCAAATATTCATAAGCTAGAGCAGGCAAGAATTGTGAACGATGCATTGACAAGGACGAATGGAGGAGGAATTGAAAATGGCAGACATTAAAGTTCCTGAATTAGCAGAATCAATTTCCGAGGGAACGATTGCCCAGTGGCTGAAAAAGAAGGGCGATCAAGTCCAAAAAGGTGAATATGTTGTTGAATTGGAAACAGATAAGGTTAATGTAGAAATTATCTCAGATTATGATGGAATCTTAACTGATCTCCTGGCTGAAGAAGGGGACACGGTTAAGGTTGGGGAGACGATCGCAGTAGTTAGTGAAGCAGGCAGCATTGTTAGTGAGCAAAAGCTGAATGAAGGAGAAAAGGCTGCAGGAAAGCAAGCGGAATCTCCTGATGAATCTGCTGTTAGAAGCGAAGGAACATCTCAAGGTGCACAAAGTGACAAAGCTGCAGCTAGCCATGAAAGAGAAACAGCAGACGGAGTTAGTGAAAGAATCATTGCTTCACCGGCTGCAAGAAAGCTAGCAAGGGAAAAAGGAATTGATTTAAGCCAGGTTCAGTCTAAAGATCCACTTGGAAGAGTGCGTAAACAGGATGTGGATTCCTATAAAGAAGGACAAACTGTTGAACAAAAACCTGAAATAAAGAAGCCGGAAAATGTAATACCATCAGTAACAGGCAACTCCGGAGAAGGTAAATCTGTGGAAAGAATTAAAATGTCAAGAAGGCGCCAGACAATTGCAAATAGATTGGTTGAGGTTCAGCAAACTGCTGCGATGCTGACTACTTTCAATGAGGTGGACATGACTGCTGTCATGGACTTACGGAAGAAATGGAAGGACCGCTTTTATGAAGAAAATGATGTACGCTTAGGTTTTATGTCATTCTTCACAAAGGCAGTCGTAGCTGCCCTCAAGAAAACACCATATTTAAATGCTGAGATTCAGGGAGACGAAATTGTCCTGAAAAAGTTTTATGATATCGGGGTTGCTGTTGCTGCAGATGAAGGTTTAGTTGTTCCAGTAATCCGGGATGCTGACAGAAAGAATTTTGCAGAAATCGAAAGAGATATAAACGAATTAGCTGAAAAAGCGCGGACTAACAAACTTTCCTTAAAAGATCTCCAGGGAGGAACATTCACAATCACGAATGGAGGCGTTTTCGGTTCTCTGCTTTCAACGCCAATCATTAATGGACCTCAGGTTGGAATCCTTGGCATGCATACAATCCAACTGCGCCCTGTAGCGATTGATAAAGAACGAATGGAAAACAGGCCAATGATGTATATTGCATTGTCATATGACCACAGAATCGTTGACGGTAAAGAAGCTGTGACATTTTTAAAACGAATAAAAGAACTGATGGAAGATCCAGAATCATTGCTTTTGCAAGGATAATAAAAATCACTGCCGTAGAAACACGGCAGTGATTTTTTTCTATTGGCTTAGTTTCAATCAACGGTTCTTAAACGGTTTCAGACCTCTTTTGGAAATTTCTACTTTTAAAATCTTTGCCCATTCTTTATCACTTTCCGACTTTAATGCATCACGATACGAGACCACCAATAGTTCATTGCTCATAATTTTCATTTGCATTCCTCCTCGGTTAGAATGGATTGAATTTTCAAACTATATATATAGTTTCATTCATTGTAAAGGTTTATTAAGGATTTGAAAACCCATTATGAAGATTTTTTTTTAGTAAATTTTTCATGTGGTTTTAATAAAAAGGCTTATTAATTTTCATAAACAAATTCTTCATGGGGCGTTAGGTGAGCCTACTCTTCGCCTTGCTTTTGAGGGGTGCATATAATCGTTTGGATTATATCACCTTGGTATCACTTTTGCCGCTGATCCCTCAAGAATCGAGTGCCCTCCGCTCCAATCAACAGGTGCTAAAATTCAGCAATGACTTAAAAAGCATTATCCATCATAGCCATAATAGTAATAAAAAAAAGCTTGCATTTTAATTATTGCCGATATATTATATACCCATAAGGGTATTTTATCGGGGGATGAATACCTGTTGCAAAAAAAAGAATGAAAAGCTATTCAGGGAGGAAGATCAATGGG
Source organism: Mesobacillus sp. (assembly GCF_049588175.1). Classification (GTDB taxonomy): domain Bacteria; phylum Bacillota; class Bacilli; order Bacillales; family Cytobacillaceae; genus Mesobacillus. The sequence continues at coordinate 12,684 of NZ_JBAVFI010000343.1, read as the reverse complement.
TATGCAAGCAATTACTGCAGAAAAATTAAATGAGTGGGTTGTAAACCAAAAAGAATTCTTTATTTTTGATGTACGAAATGAAAACGATTTTGAAGACTGGAAGGTAGAAGGCGAAAACATTCAGTATTTAAATATTCCATATTTTGAATTGATTGACGGTGTGGACGAAATCGTCAACCAACTGCCAAAGGATAAAGATATTGTTGTCATTTGCGCAAAGGAAGGGTCATCTGTAATGGTAGCTGAAATGCTTTCCGATGCAGGATTCGATGTTTCTTATCTTTCAGGTGGAATGAAATCATGGAGTGAATATTTATATCCTGTGGAAGTTTTTAAGGATGATCAAATCAAGGTATTGCAATTCATCCGTGTTGGCAAGGGCTGTTTATCATATATGGTTTTATCAGAAAAAGAAGCACTTGTTGTTGATCCTTCAAGATTCACAGACCGGTATACTGCAGTTGCTGAAAGAGAAAACGTAAAAATTACACACATTGTTGATTCGCATTTGCACGCTGATCACTTGTCTGGCGGAAAGCAGCTAGCTGATTTGACAGGGGCAAAATATTACCTTATGAAGAGTGAAGGCGCAGTATTTGACTTTGAAGCTTTAGAGCAACATGATAAAATTGAATTTGACCTTATCTCTCTTGAAGTATTGGCAGTAAAGACTCCTGGGCATACCCCTGGCAGTGTTTCGTTTTTTGTGAATAATAAGCTTCTTTTCTCAGGAGATACTATTTTCGTAAACGGACTGGGCCGCCCTGATTTAGGCGGTAAGGCAGCAGAATGGGCAGAAGACTTATACGAAACTGTATATAGCAAGGTTTCTCAAATTGCTGATGATGTGATCGTATTGCCGGGACATTACGCTGACTTCGATGGTGAAGTAAATGCCGATGGTTTCATTGGAAGTCAATTAGGGTTAATACGAAATCAAAATGAAATGATGCTAGGCAAGACAATGGAAGAATTTGTCGACCATGTTGCACAATCGGCATCGAGTGATACACCTCCAAATTTTGAAGATATTGTCGCGATCAACCGCGGGGTTAAAGTAGTTACTGCAGATGAAGCGATGGAACTGGAAATCGGGCCAAATCGCTGCGCAGTTCACCACACACATTAAGAGTTAAGATAAGAGGAGAGCAATGCTTTCCTCTTTTTATCTATCTTCATAAATGGTGGTGTTGACCATAAAAACAAATGAGGTGAAAGTGATGGAAGAAGAGACTAAAAATAAACATTGTGCAGGCGGGTCCTGAGGCATCGCACCAAAGCGTACAGCGGAAAAGGAACCAGGCAAGTTTTCCGGCTTTCCTCCAATATGACCAGCTACGTACGTATGGCTCCTGGCAGGAGTCATTTACTTGATATCAAAATTATTTTGATGAAACTCAAAAAGTCATGAGCCCCTAAAAAATGGCCCCAATATTATTTAGAGCTCATAGGAAACGGGAATATCATATATTTGGCGTGATTATTGATTTGAAGCAGGAAAAATTCCTGCTTTTTTTTATTGATTTAGGAAAAAGGAAGGATTATATTTTAAAAATATCGAATATTCAAACACATATGTTATAGTTTATAGTAAACGTTTACATATTTAACTTAATTAGGAGGTTGAACGATGGAAAGTTTGCTGCCATACACTGTGGGTGAATTATTAGAGGTTCAGGCCAAAACCTATCCTGATCATGAAGCTGTTGTTTATGCTGACCGAAACCTTAGGATGAGTTATGAAGAATTCAACAATCTTTGCAGGGAAGCGGCCAGAGGATTGATGAAGCTAGGTGTGCAAAAGGGAGAAAATGTATCAGTTTGGTCCTCTAATACACCAGAATGGGTGGTAACCCAGTTCGCCACTGGAAAAATGGGCGCAGTTCTTGTAACTGTAAACACTAATTATCGGACTGCTGAGCTGGAGTACCTTTTAAAGCAATCCGATTCTACTACAATCATTTTAATGGATCAATTCAAAGATGCTTCATATATTGATATGTTGTATGAAATTGTTCCAGAGCTTAGAACAAGTGTGCCAGGCATGCTTGATAGCAGCAGACTTCCATTCCTGAAAAATGTCATTGTGATGGGTGATAAACCTTTTCCAGGGACTTTCAGCTGGCAGGATATACTGGACATGGCGGAAGGCGTTTCAGAAGATCAGCTTGACAGGAGGATGGGAACGCTAAAACAAAGTGACGTAATTAATATGCAATACACTTCCGGGACAACTGGTTTTCCTAAAGGTGTAATGCTGACTCACCGTAATATTGTCAATAACGCTTATAATGTAGCATTAGCTATGAAACTGACAGATCAAGACCGACTCTGCATTCCAGTGCCATTCTTCCATTGCTTTGGCTGTGTAATGGGAACACTTGCCTGTGCCACAGTAGGAGCAACAATGGTGCCAGTTCAGGAATTTAATCCAAAAGTCGTTCTTGAAACTGTAGAAAAAGAGAAATGTACTGCATTGCACGGCGTGCCGACCATGTTCATCGCAGAATTGAATGACAATGATTTTAATAAATACAATCTGTCATCGTTAAGAACAGGTATTATGGCAGGATCTAATTGCCCTATAGAGGTAATGAAAGCTGTTAATGAAAAAATGGGAGCAACAGAAATTACAATTGCTTATGGACAAACCGAATCGTCTCCAGTCATAACCCAGACAAGAACAAACGATCCTCTCGAATTGAGAGTGGAGACAGTCGGCAAGGCTTTGCCACATGTTGAAGCAAAGATTGTTAAGCCTGGCACAACTGAAGAATTGCCACGGGGAATGCAGGGAGAGCTTTGTACACGCGGATATCTTGTTATGGAGGGGTATTATAAGAATCCTGATGCTACTAGAGAGGCGATCGATGAAGAAGGTTGGCTTCATACAGGAGATTTAGCAGTCATGGATGAAAACGGCTACTGCAGGATTACGGGAAGATTAAAGGATATGATCATTAGGGGAGGAGAAAATATTTATCCTCGAGAAATTGAAGAATTCCTTTACACACACCCTAAGGTCCTGGATGTCCAGGTTGTAGGCATTCCGGATAGCGTATATGGTGAGGAAGTCATGGCCTGGATTATTTTAAAAGAAGGCGAATCGGCAAGCGCCTCTGAAATTAAAGAATACTGCACAGGAAAAATCTCTAAGCATAAGATTCCAAGGTATTTAGAGTTCACGCAAAGCTATCCGATGACAGCTTCTGGGAAAATACAGAAGTTCAAGCTTAGGGAGCAGGCTATAGAAGTGGTCGAGGAGATTAAGAAGGTATAAAATTCATTAAGCATTGAAATAGACAGCAGAAATGCTGTCTATTTGATTTGCAAATTTTTCTTATGAAATTAGGAAATAAAATATATCATTTTGAACGTTTTGTTACAACTGTACTGCTGATATATTATTTATCAATATTACTCCCTATAATATAGTGTATACACTGGCATATTAAAGTACGATGCAGGACTAGGGGGGTATGCTCAATTGAAATGGCTGATAGTAATATTACTGTCAATCTTAAGTATATTATTCTTGGAAAAAGGGATTGAACTTTGGACTGTCATCAATCACGTAGATGGTGACGGTATCGGGATAAGCTTCATTGGTATGAGCATCAGCGAAAGGGTCCTAATTGAAAGCATCCCAGGCTATGCACTTGGCTTCACGATTGCTTCGCTTATTCCTATACTCGTTGCAATAAATTTAGCCTTGAGATTGAAGCCGAAAAAGAATATGGATACGACAAATATATAATTAAGCCGGTGGTTCTTCAAAGATCACTGGCTTATTTTTTTGCTCTATTTAACAGTCCGATATTGCTTGGGAATATAAATTTATACGCAGGTTTCTGTATTCATACAAAAAAGTTAGAGTTAATTTTTCTAATTAGAAGGGATGTTACTTCCTCATATGGAAGGGAATTATAATAAAAAGGCTAACCAGAAAATATGCACAAAAAAAAATGCGAACTCATTATAGGCAAAAATGCATCATTTGATTCACCATGGTGCGAATTTTCATTAGCATGGATGTCTCTGTTAAAGCCTAATGTTGTTTTTATAAAACCTGTTGATTGTAGTGAAAGGCGCGAAGACTCTTCCGAAAATGCTAACGCATTTCCATCCTGCGTGGGCATATTCGAGGAAGCTATTCAGAGTCCTGCGGGCTTAGCGCCAGCCCCTAGAAGAATTTGCTTATGAAAAAGCCGGCAGTTGGGCTTTTTCATAATTCTTCCGCGAAAAGCGAAGCGCCTGGAACGAAAATCAACAGCCTTGTTTACCAGAGCCGATAAAAAAGGAAGTTAATGATGGAGGGAACGATTATGTGTGGAAGGTTTTCATTGTTTGAATCTATTGATTCATTGCAAGAACAGTTTAACTTTGAATATTATGGGGATCTCGACCCTCGATATAACATTGCCCCTGGACAGGATATTTTGACTGTTTTCCATAATGGAGAAGGCAGGGAAGGAGTGAAAATGAGATGGGGCTTTATTCCGTTTTGGGCTGATGATGAAAAAATCGGATATAAGATGATCAACGCTCGCGCTGAAACAGTTGATGAAAAGGCAAGCTTCAAAAATGCCCTAAAAAAAAGGCGCTGTTTAATTTTAACCGATGGTTTTTACGAGTGGAAAAAAGAAGGAAACCAGAAACAGCCTTTCCGGTTTGGGATGAAAGACAAGAAGCCATTTGCCTTGGCTGGGCTTTGGGAGAACTGGAGTAAAAATGGAAAGGAAATTACTTCCTGCACCATCATCACCACTGCTCCAAATGATGTAACGAGAAACGTCCATGACAGAATGCCAGTGATCCTTCCTGAAGACAAGATGGAAATGTGGCTTGACCGCTCAATGGACAAGACGGATGAAATAAAGAAATTGCTTGTCCCTTACCAGGCAGAATTGATGGATTGTTATGAAGTATCAACGGCGATAAATTCAGCAAAAAATGAAGGTGAAGATTTGATATTGCCGATCAACAGCCTTTAGCGAAATTTAATCTTTTTTTATGGGATGTTTAATACAAGCTTGGTTGGTGGTATATAAAGACACAGCCAACGCCAAGATGAATACATCCTGGAAAGAGGAGATTAACATGAATGGATTTACCAAAAATGGATTTTATGAGTTGATTTATAAAAACGAGCGCTTTTCATTTTTACAGTATATTCGCAAAGATATCATTTGTGATGTTTGTTATATAACTTTGAAAAATGTGATTACGGGTGAAACAATTACATTTAATCAATCAGAAATACGCGGATTCCAACTCGCGGGTGAAGAAGCTAATGCAAGCTAACTATTGCTAAATAGATTGCCTATTCTTTATACTAGAGAGTATTAGACGAAGTAAAGGAAGTGGCAGCAAATGATTCACCAGAACTGGCACGAACGCGAAACGAACAAAAAACTTAAATGCGTTCATACAGATGCAAAAAAATACATTGTTAATAACAAGCTCACAACTGGTAAAGTGTATGATGTTAAAAATGAAACAGAAGAATTTTATTTCATTGTAGATAACTCAGGTAAAGTAGGCGGTTACTACAAAGAGTATTTTGAAGAAATCAACTAATCAGGAAGGCTGCCGCAGATTAATGCGGCAGTCTTTTTTTCGTACCTTTTTATTTAATTAAGTTTTTCGTTGTAATTCGTCAGTGATATGATAAAGAAAGATATAAGCATTGAGGGAGTGATGGGGAATGAAAAAGAAGGTCAGCCTTGAGGGTCCTACTGTTACACTGGTGCCAATGGAAATGAAGCAGTTAGATAATTTATGGAATGCTGCTCAGGCACAGGAAATTTGGGAATTTACCGCTTCAAAAATCAAGAGCAAGGAAGATATGAAACAGACAATCGAGGCTGCCACAGCTGAAAGAGAAAGAGGGGTGCAGATGCCTTTCGTGGTGGTTTATCAAGAAAGCGGCAGGATAATAGGAAGCTCCCGCTATCTTGATCTGTCAAGATCGCACAAAACCCTTGAAATCGGATGGACTTGGTATCATCCGGATTTTTGGAGGACTAGGGTTAATACGGAAACGAAATTCCTGATGCTTCAGTACGCTTTCGAGGAGATGGATATGAATCGTGTGCAATTTTGCACGGATTCAAGGAATATTCGTTCCCAAACAGCGATTTCTCGTCTTGGGGCGAAAAAGGAAGGAGTGCTCCGTAAACACCGGATCATTGCTGATGATTTTGTAAGAGACACTGTTGTTTTTAGTATCATTAAAGAGGAATGGCCAATGGTGAAAACAATATTACAAGATATGATGAAGAGAATTTAGCCAGTTTAAATAATGGTAAGTTAAAATGCTATATTTACTTGTCTGTATAGTTGGAGGAATTTTACTCGCTGCCGCAGGTTGATTTGCAGGTTTGGAAAATTCGATCACACGGTGGCGAAATGATACCTTAACTACTTTCACCAATTGGTGAATTGCTGGCGTAATGCCCACATTTATAAAATTTCAAACTCTTTGCCATCCAGCAGAATGGAATAAGCACCAAAAGGCACATCGGTAAATTGCCGATGTGCCGATAAAATCAAACCTTACTGCTCTCAATAAAGTAAAGCACTCGTTTTATCAAACTTATCCCTATATTTGGCCAGCTAAAACCTTATGCTGCCAAAGAGATCTTGTGTAAAGGGTATGGGATACGGGGTTATCTTTCTTTCTGTGCAAACGTTTTTCTCTTCACCATCAATAAGGAGAGTTTTTGGTCTAGCACTTTGTATTCAGGATCATCCTTACTCATAAAAGAAAGCCTGCCAATAATAGCTGTAATATCGTTTTGAAGGACCATCAGCTGTTCTTCTCTTTCTTTATCATTGGAAAAAGAAGGGGCAGGCTGGTTGAATTCCTTTAAGCCTGTTTCTTTTCTGATAATCTTCTCACCATCGATGATAAGGAGTTTTTCGCTGATTTTATTTAGGAAATAAACATCGTGCGAAACAATCAGCATGGAGCCTTGAAATTCCATCAAAGTCTTCTCCAAACTTTCCCTGCTGGCTAAATCAAGATGATTTGTCGGTTCATCAAGGATCAGTAGATCAACATCATTCATGAGCATCAAGACTAGTTTTATTCGAGTGCGTTCTCCGAGGCTTAAACTGCCAATTGGGACAGTAAGCTTTTCCTCGTTCAAGCCAATGTTAGCAAAAATGGTCCTGGCCTTGCTAAGTTCATTGCGATCAGTCAATCCGGTGTACTCTAACGCTGTTTTGGAAGAAGGGAGGTCCGAAACATCCTGGCTCAGGTATCCAATCCTTACAGATTCGCTTATCCATATATTACCCGTTGTTGCTTCAGTTTCACCAAGTATCATTTTTAAAAGTGTTGTTTTTCCGCTTCCGTTTACACCGATAATCGCCATTCTTTCACAATGGTTCATATAAAAATGACTCTCTTTAAATAAGCAACGATTTCCAAACCATTTCTCCAGTCCTGATGCTTCTAATATTCTTTTTCCGCGTTTCTTGCTTTCCTGGAATTGAAAGTTAACCCTGGCTGCTTGTTTTGGCTGTTGCACTTCGTTTTTTGCGAGCTCCTGGTTCAATCGTTTCATCTTTGATCTAATCTGAATATCCATTTTCTTAGCTTTCACACGATGGTATTCCTTATAACCGATTTGCCTTCTTTCTGAACTGCTGCCTTGCTTGGTAGAATCCTTATGGGCTTTTTCTGACCAATTTTTCAGATTGGCAATCTGCTGCTGAATTTGCTCTTTATATTTTTGCTGTGTTTCGTATTGGTGAAGCTGAACCTCGTATAGCCTTTGTTTTTCCGCGCGGTAAGCAGAATAGTTACCGTTAAAGCATTTAGTTACTCCATCTTCAATTTCAATGACCTCATTAATTGTCTGATCAAGGAAATACCGATCATGAGATATAATGATGACTGAGCCTTTAAACCCAGCCAATTCTTTAATAAGCCACTCAGTGCCATGTAGATCCAAGTGGTTTGTTGGTTCATCAAGTATGAGCAATTCAGGTCTGTCCGCCCATACTCGTGCGAGGGAGAGTTTTAATTTTTCACCCCCGCTCAAATTCGCCAGCTGGTTTTCATCCCATTCCAAGAGTTTCTTAAGTCCCAGAAGGCTGGAGTGCAGAAAAAGGTTAGACTCTGAATTTGAGAGGGCTTCATCAAACTCATTGATTGTATATTCTGTTGATTGTTTAAGATAGCCAACACTTATCCTGCTGCCGAAGGTTTCAATAAACCCGGCGTCTGGAAATAAATTCCCATAAATGATATTAGCTAAAGTTGTTTTGCCAGCGCCATTATTTCCGACAAGTCCAATCCGGCAGCCTTGTTTGATTTCAAATTCTGCGTTTTTGATAATTGTCCTGTCATTAAAGCTCTTCTGAATACCTCTTATTTTCAACAATGTCATAAAAACTCCACCTTTCTTTTTTGCCTTGTTAATTAAAGGTGAGTATTTTATCCATCAAAAAAACCTCCCTGTAGTTACCCGGGAGGTCTGCAAAACATTCGCATAAGATTTACTGTACACCAAATAAAGCATGATACTGCATTTAACAGCACGCTTAAGCTGGCATATAAACCGATATGGAATGGTAAATTGAGCAGACTAATCCTATTTCCGGGCAACACGTTTTTCATTTTCGAAAAATCGGGCAGAAAATAAGATTAGTACTTCATCGGCTCTTTACCATTCCTTTCAATATCATTATCTCAAAGTATAGCTTCCTGTAAAAAGAAATGTCAACCACATTTTATTTGGAAGGTTGCCTTGAAAATAAATGAGTCTCCAATAGTTCAAGGTACTCAGCTCGGATGTACCGATTCATTTCTAATTTCAGGGTGCGAAGCTTTTGCATGAGAGTAAGTGAAGAATATTATTGTTGATTTGGGAAATCAAAAGTTAGGTTAAAACGTGCCTGCGAAATGAAAAAGCCAGGGAAACCAATTCCCTGGCTATTGTAGATACGATTATATTTGTTGTTCAACTTTTATTTGGCTTTGTTGACCGCCGTACATCTTCCTTGCCAGCAAATTTTGTGCAATGAGTAAGATCCCGCCAACTGTCCAATAAAGTGGAAGGGCAGATGGGGCATTCAAAGAGAACATGACAATCATAATGGGTGAAATCAGCCCCATGAACTTCATTTGCTTTTGTTGCTCTAATGTCATATTCGATTGAGAGACTTTAAATTGCAAATAGTATATCAACCCTGCAGCAGCAGTAATCCATATATCTGAATGTCCCAGGTTGAACCATAGGAATGAATGGCTTGCAATTTCGGAAGAACTTTTAATAGCATAGTAAAGTCCCATTAATATAGGCATTTGTATCAGCATTGGCAGGCAGCCAACAGATAGAGGATTCACACCATGCTTCTGGTACAACCCCATCATTTCCTGCTGTAATTTCTTTTGCTCAGCGGAATCCTTTGTGCTTTTTATCTTTTTCTGAATCTGATCCATCTCTGGTTTAAGGACTTCCATCTTTTCTTTCATATTCTGCTGATTTTTATATTGTCTCAGCATAAGAGGCATTAGGATTAATCTTATCATTATCGTAATGAAAATAATCGCAAATCCAAAACTGCCACCAGTAATGCTGGCAAAAAAGTGGATCAGCCATGCGAATGGGTTGACAAATGTTGATTGAAAGAAAGAGCCATCATTGGTCATTGATTGGCATCCTGCTAAAAACATTGGGGTAAATAGTAATAAAATGATTGTGTAAAGTTTCTTCATTTTTCTCCTCCTGATATTGATCTTAGTCAGTAAATAAGAGAGAAAAATGAATGATCTTCATCACCAGGATCTACTTTTATTTTTATTCGTTTAAGTCTCAGCAGCTGGATTCTCAATCCTAGTTCAGCTTGATTTTTAAAAGCTGTTTCAGAAACTGATGGTTTGAATTTAATAGTGACTACATAGGATTCACTGAAATAGGTATCACTAACAATCCAGAAGGCCGAAATTGACATGCTCAACAGTAATGCCAAATAAACGCTATATAAACCAGTCGCATCTATGGACTGGGTGTACACCTCAAGCAGCATGCCTTCACCTCCGATTTCCCAGCTCATTGTATAAGTATATTTCATTCCAATGAAGTAATCAATTTGAACTTTTATCCTATACGTTTTAATGACTTAAAATGTTTAATTTCCAAATATTGTTAAAGCAAGTGTGGTTTCAAATACTGGAAAAAGGGCTAATTATATAGGACAATCCTTCAAATAATGCGCCTATCGAAAGGGGTAGCAAAATAATGAAAACTGTATATGGATTAATGATCAATTCAGGAAGTGCTGAGGAGATGCTGTGGGACCATGGTGTATGGGAAACAGAGGAAGCAGCTAAATTATATATAGAAACTGAAATGTCAAATATCAGCGGGATATGGATCGGGGAATTGAAGGTGAATGATTCCATTACTGAAGCAGCGGACGATGCAGGTGATGAGATGGTTGAATGCGCAATGTGTGGTATTGAATACAATGGGGAAGACGTTAATTCAACTGATTATGATGAGCCTGTATGCATATACTGCGAGCCTGGATACAAGGAAAATATGAATATTGCATAAAAAAGAAGAGCCATGGATTTGTTCCATGGCTTTTGCTTATGCAGATTTTGTGAGATTTGAATGTGGAACAAGAAGTTTCGCAGTTTCAAGCCTGTTGCGGACAATGATTCCAATCCAGGAAGCCAATGCAGCTTTAATGACTCCCACAATGATAAAAGGTGCAAAGCCGCTTGTGAATGCCGCAGTCCATGACATTTCCAGTGCGATCTTTAACCAGACTGTTCCAAAAATAAGAGTGATCAGCATACCGATTATATTTCCAATCATGGCATTCATAAAAGTAAAAGAAGTTTTTTCAAGCACCCAGCCAATGATGAAGGCCGCTGGGACAAAACCTACTAAATATCCCCCGGTTGGTCCTACAAGCTTTGAAAAACCGCCAGAGAATTCAGCAAAAACGGGTACACCGACTGCACCGATAAATAGATAAAGCAGAACTGATATAGTGCCATAACGAGATCCTAGTATAGTAGCGGCTAGACCGATTGCCAAAGTTTGACCAGTGATCGGCACAAGTGGAAGCGGAATCGTCATTTGAGCCAAAACACCGATAATGGCGGCGAATAAAGCGGTAATGATCATCATTCTAAGTTTCACCTGTTGTTTGTTCATTTGTTTGTTCTCCCCTTTTGTTAACCTTTATGTATTTTTAGTTTACATATTGACTTTAATATTCACAGATTTTTTTGTCAATGAAAAATTTTCGTCTTGCTTGATTTTACAAATGAATAATAAGGGAAAGATTAAAACAAGAATTCTTATGTAAGGAGTGTTTCGATGGAGGAATTGGATCTGCATAAGATCTTTGAAACAGCGTTATTCTTGATCATGATTGCAGCAGGGATCACGGCAATTGCAAAGAAGGTTAAACAGCCTTATCCAATAGCGTTGGTTATTATAGGTACAATAATTGGATTAATGAACATTCCTATACTTGAGCCATTAAAAAATTTTATAACAGAAGGTGAAATTTTTAATTTTGTCATCATTACATTATTTCTGCCTGCGTTGCTCGGTGAGGCATCCTTAAAGCTGCCTTTCTCCCATCTAAAAGACAACAAAGAGCCAATTCTCGCGTTGGCCATTGGCGGAACTCTAATATCGTTTCTTATCGTTGGTTTTTCTGCATACTACTTCCTGGACTTATCTTTGCCAGCCGCATTTGTTTTTGGTGCCCTTATGAGCGCGACGGACCCAGTCAGTGTCCTTTCTATATTTAAAAGTGTGGGTGTTAAAAAAAGACTGGCTTTAGTTATTGAAGGAGAAAGCTTATTTAATGACGGATTAGCAGTTGTTTTATATAAAATCTCTGCATTTTCATTAGTCTCATATTTGGACGCAGGCTGGTCAGGTCTTGGGATGGGGTTATGGGATTTCATACGAGTGATTTCATTAGGATTAATGGTTGGTGGAGCTATGGGCTATGGTTTTTCTAAACTGACCAAATACTTTGATGACTATCCTTTGGAAATAATCTTTAGTATTTTGTTGTTCTATGGATCATTTCTGATTGCAGAAAGTATTCATGCGTCTGGAGTCATAGCAGTGGTAGTAGGAGCTTTGATATTTGGTAACTATGGTGCTCGTATCGGGATGAGCCCAACTACAAAATTAAATATTAATAATTTTTGGGATGTTACGGCTTTATTAGCCAATTCGCTAGTTTTCCTGATGGTAGGTTTAGAAATCACAAGGATTGATATCAATGATAAATGGTGGGTGATCGTCACAGCTATACTGATTGTTCTGATTGCCAGAAGTGCGGCTGTATATGTGAGTATGCTGGCGATTAATAGCTTCAGTATGAAATGGAAACATATTCTTAACTGGGGAGGATTGAAGGGGTCATTGTCAATCGCCTTGGTTTTAAGTCTGCCGAGAGATTTTCAGGGAAGAGAAGATCTCCTGATTCTTGCTTTCAGTGTTGTTCTTTTTTCTCTTGTAGTTCAAGGACTGTCTATAAAGCCTTTGATTTCTTTTCTGGGTATTAATAAAAAAGAAGAGATTCATTCTGAATATGAACAGATTCTTGCCAAGCTATACAGATATGAAAATGCAATTAAAGAAATGAAGGATGCTAAAGGGAAATTCTATATAACAAATACTGTAT
>NZ_JBAVFI010000342.1:0-1977 GCF_049588175.1 Mesobacillus sp. | reverse complement strand
AGGTGAAGTGGATGGAAATGAATCCAGACTTGATTTAACTATTCAGCAAAAAAGCCAAATGGGGCTCATCATGTTCATAGTCGGCTTCCTTGGGCTGACATTTTTGGTTACGTCAGGCTGTATCCTATATTTTAAACAAATGGATCAAAGCGAGGATGAAAAGCCAAACTACACGATTTTGCGAAAACTTGGATTTACAAAGGGAGATTTGCTTAAGGGGATTCAGGCGAAACAAACTTTTAACTTTGGTATCCCTTTAGTGATTGGCCTGATGCACAGCTATTTTGCAGTGAAATCTGGGTGGTTCTTTTTTGGTACAGAATTATGGTGGCCAATGTTGATTGTCATGGTACTTTACACAGCACTTTATTCGACTTTTGGTGTTCTATCCGTGACCTACTCTAAAAAGGTCATTAATGACTCTCTCTAAATTATTATTTATTAAGCCAGTCTGCGGGTGCAGACTGGCCTTTATTTTATTTTTCAGGATCAGTAGATACTTGCCAATCTATTCCGAATTTATCTGTCACCTGGCCATAAGCTGGGCTCCAAAATGTTTCCTGAATTGGCATCGTTACCTTGCCACCATCCTGCAGCTTCTCAAATATTTCATTAGCCTTCTCTTTGTTGCTGATCAAAAGTGCTACGGTTACCTGGTTTCCCAGCTGATAAGGATGGCCCGGCATATTATCAGAAAGCATCAAAAGTGCATTTTCAACTTTCAGCTGGGCATTCATAACAAGATTTTTCATTTCAGGAGCAATTGGATAATTAGGATCCTCAGGCATATCTCCAAATGTAGAGAGATTAATCACTTCTGCTCCCAATGCATGCTGATAGAATTTCACTGCTTCTTGACCGTCTCCATTCGTAACTAAATAAGGGACAATTCCTGTTACCATGACAGCACCTCTTCTTCATTTATAGAACTTACGTTCGTATTTAATTTTACCATATTTTTCTTCACTGCACAATATACTATTTTTGCCCATAAAGTAATGAAATATAACAACTATTAACCTAGTGAAAAATTGGCATGATAATAACGAAGAATACGAAATGGTCCTTAACTAAATTGAATTTTTTTAACTTAAAACAAATAAAAGCGATGAAGCATCACCGCTTTTCGTATTTCCATATTAATACGGGAAATCCTTGCCGCTCTTATCACGGACAATAATATCATATTCGTCATTTTTGACGCTTGTATCTACTCTCTCATTATCTATAAATTTCTTAATTTCATTCCGGATTTTTGTTACTGTTTCTTTTGCATCTTGATCCGATTGTTTCATGCTTGTTTTAATGATGATTTTCATTTTATCTTCTTTATAGGAATAAGCATATCCAGAGACCTTATACTCCTTTTTTAAGGCAAGGCCTTCATGAATACTTTCCAAATACTTCATCCATAGGCCCTCACGCTTATTTTTCTCGACATCGACGCTAACAAGCTTTACTTCTTTTTCTGAACCATTCGCTTTTGCAAGCTCGAGTGTGGCTGCTTTAATTTCATTCCCTCTCTTCTCAGTCAAAGGGATTGCCACTTCAATAACCTCATTGAATGGATTGACATACAAAAACTCATAACCTTTCTGTTTTAAACCTTCCTCTAGATTCTTGTTAAGTTCAGTCAATTGTTTTTCTTCTTTTGTCATAGGGGTTAATTTAGGAATATAAGAGGTTACTTTGATTTCATATGAATCATATCCCTTGCTCTTTAAGACCTTTTCAGTAATCTTTGTAATTTTCCCCCTTTCCAGGTCGGCATCCTTTTCTGATCCTTCTATGCGAATTTCGAATAAAGCAGTTTCTCCCGGAGTCATGCCAAGATATATCTTATCGTAACCTTCACTTTCTAAAGCTTCTCTAAGCACCTCAAAAACAGGTTTGGTCTGGAACACTTGACCGAGGTATGGAATTTTGGATGCAATTTCTGCCATAGTCGGATTAAGGAAAGAAGAACCAGTCAGAAGC
>NZ_JBAVFI010000341.1:0-9858 GCF_049588175.1 Mesobacillus sp. | reverse complement strand
GCAGGAAGGCGCATGCTCCTTTTTTCCACGAAATAAGCTTTTTACATAAAAGATGCGCTGATACTAAAGAAAATCATTCGGTTACATTCTATATTTACTCCATTTGGATTTAGTTGTCAGTGATGTTTATCAACATTTTTATGTTCTGTTACAGCAGAGGTTATGGTGGAATTGTGGATTTTTTGTTTTTCTCGGGTTAATTATTTAGGACATGAATGAGGAGTCAATCTCAAACCAGCAGTTTCTTGATCAACCTGTTGTATTTTGTGTAAGAGCTGTGACTAGCCATGATTTATTTAGCATAATTTCTGGGTTTAAATACATTCCATTTTCATAACAAAAAGTTTTATATCGAAAATAAAACTTTTATAGCGAAATTTGATTATTTATAGCGAATTACGATTTTTTATAGCGATAATACTTTTTTAATAGCTAAATTTTAGTTTTTATAGCGAAACGGAAGCTGCTCCCAGATATGCATATCAATTGGATAGTAGATTCTCCACACTCAACAATAAAAAACACCCTCCAGAAAAAATCTGAAGGGTGTTCATCATTAAATTTTGCGTTCAGCAACTGAAATACGATTGATCGCACGCTGAAGGGCAAGTTCTGCGCGTCTGAAGTCAACGTTTTCCTGCTTTTTTTCATGCAGGCGCTGCTCAGCGCGTTCTTTTGCTCTTAGTGCACGCTCAAGGTCGATCTCAGAAGATTGTTCAGCGGATTGAGCTAGGATGGTTACCTGCTCAGGACGGACTTCAAGGAAGCCGCCGCTGACCGCAACGAATTCAGTATTGCTGCCATTTTTCAAACGGACAGCGCCAATTTGTAGCGGTGCAACCATTGGAATGTGGCCTGGTAAGATTCCGAGCTCACCTGTGCGAGCTTTCGTGCTTACCATTTCTACATTTCCCTCATACACCGGCCCATCGGGAGTAACAACACTGACTTTAATCGTCTTCATTTTTTACCCTCCTGGTCCGTTATTAGACCTCTACACCCATACGTTTTGCATTCTCGATAACTTCTTCGATACGGCCAACTAGGCGGAATGCATCTTCTGGAAGGTGGTCATATTTCCCGTCAAGGATTTCAGCGAAACCTTTAACAGTTTCTTTAACTGGCACGTATGAACCCTTCTGACCAGTAAACTGCTCAGCTACGTGGAAGTTTTGTGATAGATAGAACTGAACACGGCGAGCGCGTTGAACGATTAACTTATCTTCATCAGAAAGTTCGTCCATACCAAGGATCGCGATGATGTCCTGAAGTTCTCTGTAACGCTGTAACGTCTGCTGTACGCGACGAGCTACGTTATAGTGCTCTTCGCCAACGATTTCAGGTGTCAATGCACGTGAAGTCGAAGCAAGTGGATCCACCGCAGGGTAGATACCCATTTCAGAAAGTTTACGCTCAAGGTTCGTTGTTGCATCCAAGTGAGCGAAAGTCGTAGCCGGAGCCGGATCCGTATAGTCATCGGCTGGTACGTAAATCGCCTGGATTGAAGTAACAGAACCTACGTTAGTAGATGTGATACGCTCTTGTAATTTACCCATTTCAGTTGCAAGAGTTGGCTGGTAACCTACCGCTGATGGCATACGGCCTAACAGGGCAGATACCTCAGAACCTGCTTGCGTGAAACGGAAGATATTATCCATGAAGAATAGAACGTCCTGTCCTTGCTCATCACGGAAATATTCTGCCATTGTCAAACCTGTCAAGGCAACACGCATACGTGCTCCTGGCGGCTCGTTCATCTGGCCGAATACCATCGCAGTTTGCTTGATAACGCCAGAATCCGTCATTTCGTGGTAAAGGTCATTACCTTCACGTGTACGCTCACCAACACCAGCGAATACAGAGATACCGCTGTGCTCTTGAGCGATGTTATTGATCAATTCCTGGATTAAAACCGTTTTACCTACACCGGCACCACCGAATAATCCGATTTTTCCACCCTTGATATATGGAGCAAGAAGGTCTACAACCTTAATACCTGTCTCAAGGATTTCAACCTCAGTCGAAAGCTGTTCAAAAGTTGGAGCTTCCCTGTGGATTGAATCGCGGCGCACATCAGCTGGTACTGGAGCATCAAGGTCGATAGACTCACCCAATACGTTGAATACACGCCCAAGTGTTACATCCCCAACTGGTACAGAGATGGCAGCACCTGTATCTACTACTTCCACTCCGCGCTTAAGGCCGTCAGTGGATGACATAGCGATTGCACGAACTGTATCATCACCTAAATGAAGGGCTACTTCAAGGGTTAGTTCGATGTTAACATCCGCATCGTTACTTACAATTTTCAAAGCGTTATAGATTTCTGGAAGATTGCCGCTATCGAACTTAACGTCAACAACCGGACCCATAACCTGGAGAACGCGTCCTTTGTTCATCTTGTTCCCTCCTAACGTACTTGTTCAAATATATACATCATGATGGGATGTGGACATCATGCCACATCCCCGATTGTCATCAAAAATAATCTTTTGGCGGCATGCGCCAATCATACATTCTACTCGAGCGCTGCGGCTCCACCGACGATTTCGGTGATTTCCTGTGTAATAGCAGCCTGACGTGCACGGTTGTAGCTTAGGCTGAGTGAATTGATCAGCTCTTTCGCGTTATCCGTTGCATTTCTCATGGCTGTCATACGAGCAGCGTGTTCACTTGCTTTGCCGTCAAGCAGTGCTCCGTATATCAAGCTTTCTGCATACTGTGGCAAGAGAACATCCAGGATTTCTTCAGCATCTGGTTCAAATTCATAGGAAGTCAGCTTTGCAGATGCCGCCATATCAGTTAAAGGCAACAGCTTCTTTGCATTCACTTCCTGTGAAATTGCGCTGATGTAATGACTGTAGTATAAGTACAGCTCATCGAATGTTCCATCAGAGAACATGCCAACTGTACTGCTGGCTATGTCCTGGATATCTGCGAAAGACGGCTGGTCTGCAATACCTACGATATCAAGTACAACATTCATGCCACGCTTTTGGAAAAAGTCACGGCCCACTCTGCCGATGGCGATAATTGCAAACTCGTCGTTTGATTTATGGCGACTTTGGATCGTCTGATAAACCTGACGAATGACGGTACTATTGTACGCCCCTGCAAGACCGCGGTCTGAAGTTATCACTAGATATCCCGTTTTCTTCACCGGACGGCTGGTCAGCATTGGATGATTGGAATTTTTGCTGCCCATCGCAACTGAAGTAGTCACTTCCTGGATTTTTTCCATGTAAGGAACGAATGCTTTCGCGTTCATTACTCCACGGTTCCATTTAGCAGCAGATACCATTTCCATTGCCTTAGTAATCTGGCTCGTCTTTTTCGTTGAAGTTATACGGGATTTTATATCACGTAAAGATGCCATTTAGGTTCTCACCACCCTTTTTCAAAGATTGTTCAAGTCAAATGTCAAGCTGGCCGGCAAGTCCTTCCGATCATACCCTGAAGGTTTGAGTGAAGGTCTAGCCTGGCCCGGCCTGAATTTTTACTCAGAAACTGCAAACGTCTTTTTGAAGTCGTTGATTGCAGCAGACATATCGTCATCTGAAGGAAGTTCCTTCGTCGTACGGATATGGTCTAACACTTCTTTGCGGTTGTGGTCTAACCATGTATGGAATTCTGATTCAAAGCGGCGAATATCCTGCAATGGAATTTCATCAAGGAAGCCGCGAGTAAGTGCATATAGGATCGCTACTTGCTTTTCAACAGATAGCGGCTTGTTCAAGTCCTGCTTAAGAACTTCAACCGTACGGGCACCGCGGTTAAGTTTCGCTTGAGTTGCTTTATCAAGGTCAGAACCAAATTGAGCGAATGCTTCCAATTCACGGTATGAAGCAAGGTCAAGACGCAGTGTACCAGAAACCTTCTTCATCGCTTTGATTTGAGCGGATCCACCTACACGGGATACAGAAAGACCTGCGTTGATCGCTGGACGTACGCCAGAGAAGAATAGGTCAGACTGCAAGAAGATCTGTCCGTCTGTGATTGAGATAACGTTCGTTGGAATGTAAGCAGATACGTCGCCTGCTTGTGTTTCAATGAACGGAAGTGCTGTGATTGAACCTGAGCCTTTAGCGTCGCTCAATTTAGCAGCACGCTCTAATAAGCGTGAGTGCAAGTAGAATACATCTCCTGGGTATGCTTCACGACCTGGAGGACGGCGAAGCAGCAAGGAAAGTTCACGGTATGCTGCCGCTTGTTTAGAAAGGTCATCATATACTACAAGCACGTGCTTGCCATCGTACATGAATTCTTCCGCCATCGTTACACCAGCATAAGGAGCAAGGTATAAGAGTGGAGCTGGCTGTGACGCAGATGCTGTAACAACGATAGAATATTCTAACGCGCCGTGCTTACGGAGAGTTTCAACCGCATTACGTACAGTTGATTCCTTCTGCCCGATTGCAACGTAGATACAGATCATGTCTTGGCCTTTTTGGTTAAGGATTGTATCGATGGCAACAGATGTTTTACCAGTCTGACGGTCACCGATGATCAATTCACGCTGTCCGCGGCCGATTGGTACAAGAGCGTCGATCGCCTTGATACCAGTTTGCAATGGCTCATGAACCGATTTACGGTCCATTACGCCTGGTGCAGCGTACTCGATTGGACGAGTTTTAGTTGTGCTGATTGGACCCATTCCATCTACTGGTTGTCCAAGTGGGTTTACCACGCGGCCGATTAGCTGTTCCCCTACAGGAACCTCCATGATGCGGCCCGTACGGCGTACCTCATCACCTTCGCGGATGTCAGCGAAAGGTCCAAGGATGATAATACCGACGTTATTTTCTTCAAGGTTTTGTGCCATACCCATAACGCCGTTTGAAAATTCAACAAGTTCTCCAGCCATGACATTGTCGAGGCCATGAGCACGGGCGATACCGTCACCTACAGAGATAACTGTACCCACATCACTCACTTGAATTTCCGACTGATAATTCTCGATTTGCGATTTTATCAGCGCACTGATTTCTTCAGCATTGATGCTCATGAGTTTACCCCCTATCTACGAATCTTAGCCTAGCAATTTACGTTCTAAACGGTTTAGCTTGCCGCGCAAGCTGCCGTCATATATGCGATTCCCAATACGGATTTTCAATCCGCCTAGCAATTCAGGATCAACAATATTTTGAATACGAAGCGATTTTTTACCAACTTCAGCTGCAAAGCTCGCTGATAATGCATCACTCTCGTCTTGTGTTAAAGGGCGGATGCTGTACACTTTTGCGTCAGCAATGCCGTGCTCTTCATTTGACAGTTCAACGAATTGATCTACCACTTCGACCATTTGGTCCTGGCGGTGACGATCAATCAAAATCATTAAAGTATTCAATACGAAAGGATTCACCTGTGAAAAAGAGTCTTTGATGATCTCTTTTTTCTTCGCAGCTGAGACTTTAGGAGACTGTAAAACTGCATTTAAATCACTGGAATTCACTAAAACTTCCTTCACTACACGAAGTTCTTGTTCCACTTGTGCCAGAAGGTTATTTTCCTTCGATAACTGGAAAAGAGCCAACGCATAGCGCTTTGCTACCATTGAGTTGCTCATCGGCCTTCTCCTGCCTCTTGAATATAATCATTGATAAGCTTTTCTTGATCCGCTGCAGTAAGTTCCTTTTCAATCACCTTAGAAGCAATTAACACAGAAAGACTTGCAACTTGTTCACGAATAGCAGCAACAGCTTGTTCTTTTTGCTGTTCGATTTCACGCTTCGCAGATTCTTTAATGCGTTCTGACTCTGCACGAGCAGCCACGATGATTTCTTCGCGTTGAATATCGCCTTGCTTTTTCGCATTTTCAATTAATTCTTGAGCCTCATTACGAGATTGCTTTAATAGTTCACGTTGGTCTGCTAGAAGCTTACTTGTTTCTTGACGAGCTTGTTCAGCAGCGTTAATTTCGCCAGCGATATGCTCTTCACGCTGTTTCATGATGCCCATTAGCGGACCCCAAGCGTACTTTTTAAGCAATGCTAGCAAAATAAGAAACATAATTAGCTGGAATACGATGTCTCCACCGTTAATACCTTCGTGTGCTGTTTCTGCAGCACCGAGTACAAATTGGCTTGTTAACACCCTCGATTCACTCCCTTCAAGAGTCTTTCCCTTTTTTGATTGAGCGAAAGGAACCTTTGCTTCAATATAAAAGGATGAAATATATCGATTTGATTATTTTTCAATCATTATGGGTACATAAGAATGGCGAAGCATCAAATAGAATCGTCTTCGCCATTTGAATAATTTACGTAAGATTAACGGCCTAAAACCATGAATGCAATTACTACACCGATGATCGGCAATGCTTCTACTAACGCAACCCCGATGAACATTGTAGTTTGAAGTAAACCACGTGCTTCTGGCTGACGAGCGATACCTTCTACTGTACGTCCAACGATAAGTCCGTTACCGATACCAGCGCCTACTGCTGCTAGTCCGATTGCGATTGCTGCTGCTATAAGATTCATTATTTTGTTCCTCCTTAGTTTGTATAGAAAAATTTTTTTAAAAAAATTGTTGTTCATATGAACAGGTTTATTTTAATGGTCATGACTGACTTTATGGGACAGATAAACCATTGTTAACATGGTGAAAATATAAGCTTGGATCGTACCAACAAAAATGGAGAATCCTTGCCAAACCAGTGTTAAAGGAATCGCTGCGATAGTACCAACAATCCCGGATGCAGCCAAACCGCCTGCAAGTAGAGATAGTAGTAATTCACCAGCATAAATGTTACCGTAGAGACGCAAACCAAGTGTTAAGGTGTTTGCAAACTCTTCAATAATCTTAAGTGGGAACAAGAATTTCATTGGACTGAAAAAGCCCTTTGCATATTCTCTTCCGCCCTTTAACTTGATTCCATAATAATGGGAAAGTGCAACCACCATTACGGCTAAAGTTAAAGTAATGATTGGGTCCGCAGTTGGTGATTTCCACCATAATGTTTCGTCAATCACGATTGCGAATGGCAGACCTAGCATATTGGACACGAAAATGTACATTAACAGAGTCAGTCCAAGTATGTGGAATCTTCCGCCATCTTTCCAATCCATCGTGCTGTTGATGATGCCCTTGACGAAATCCATAACCCATTCAAAGAAGTTCTGTATTCCAGTAGGTTTCATCGCCATGCGCCGAGTAGAAAGAACAGCAATCAGAAAAACAATAACACTTGCTATTGTAATCATTAAGACATTAGCTAAGTTAAAAGTAAGTCCCAAAAAATGAACTAATGGAGCTTCATGATGCAACAGTATTCACCTCTCTTCCCCCGCTATTTATGTTGTAGAAAACTTTGAATAAAATAATCTATGATAATAACAACATAGGTTGTCATTAGTCCCACTACCATACTTGCCATATTAAATTGATCTTCATATTCCAATGCAATCATTGCTGCGATTGCCGCTGTTGCCAATCGAGACACCGACCCGAGCGAACGGACCTTTTTCCCTTGAGACACAGCCTTATCAAAGCTTTGCGCTCTTTTGGCTAAAAGCAATAAGATCATGAAACTGAATGCAGTTCCAAGAGCTAATCCTGCAAAGATTGATTTATAGGAGGTAAATCCCCAGCCAAGAACATAAACAGCTAAAAGTACGTACATATACCGACGTTGCCGATGAAACATTTGGTTTATTTCTGACATTAAAGATTAGTCTCCTGAAAAAAAGTGTTGGATCAAACGGAGCATGGCGTACACGCCAGCAGCCAATCCCATGAGTAGACCGAGAATGAGAAAAAGTGGTTCGGTTCCTACTTTGTGATCAAGCCATCTTCCTGAGAAAATGCCAATCAGTATAGATCCGACTAATTGAGAAAGAATCGCGGACGTCAGAGCCATTGCTTGCAATGGATTACGCTTGTTTTGACGCATTCAATCACATCCTCGTTTTAGGGATTGAACAGTCCGTATGTCTATGTAAGGATTTATTCTAGCAAAACATTTAAAAATATTGTCGAAATATTTTTGAAAACCCTATCATTTACACCTAGATAAGCATACAATAGGCTCTAATCAAAGTCAATCCATTGGAGTGAAAAAATTCACAAAGTTTTCACGTGCATTTTATACCCTTTACCCTATCTAAAAATAACAATTTGAATAGTTTTTCAAAATAAAGCCGGCAAGGATTTCAGTTCCTTCCGGCTTCGTCTTCAATCTGATTTTTCTTGATTGATATAATGGTATCAATCGTGCTTTCACGTCCTGCCTTTTTGGCAAAAACCTTGGCTAAGTATACTCCTTCTTCTGGCAGATTTTCGATACGAATTTCTTTTGTCATCATTCCCTTTTTAATTCCCCTGCCCCAATCAAGGAAACCGACAAAGCGATATTGATCCGGATCGAAAAGGGCGATACCGAACTCATCAGCTCCGCCAGGCAAATAGACTTCGTAGCGATATGCACCAGCATTGTCAGCAGGCGCGAAATCAAAGCCCATGACTCTTGGATAATCCGGTTCCTCAAGGACATACAAATAAGGAATTCTGATTTTATTTTTGCCATCATCAAGAACGAGGCTGCCGTCATGAATTTTTTGTTTTAAAAACTCCGGACGGGCAATCATTGCGATTTCCACTACCTTCGTTTCATTTGGCTCAACGGAAAAGGAAAAAGGCATCTCCCATTCAATCCCTGTTTCTCTTTTCGGCATCGAAAAGGAATAGTGCTTCGAGTGTGTGCTTGTATTCTTGACTTCAAGCCTTGCACTGTGCCGGTGCATATTATCTGCCAGCTGGAACTTTCCGAATTGCAGCGATCCCGGTTTGACGATGGTTTCTGTTTTGATCGCCGCTTCTGTCTGGATACGGCCGGCTCCTTGTTCATATGTTCGATATATTTGTCCTTCACGATTCACAATCTGCTTGGCAGTGTTCATTATTGCCGCCTTGATTTCGTATGGTTCCCATTCTGGATGTGCCTGTTTGATCAAAGCAGCTGCACCAGCCACATGCGGCGCAGCCATGCTCGTACCCTGCAGGGACAAATAACCTCCTGGAATTGTACTGTTTATGGCCACCCCGGGAGCAACAATATCCGGCTTGATTTCCCATGTTGACGTAACCGGCCCCCGCGAGCTGAAGTCGGCAAGTAGATCTCTTTCTTCTATTAATTCTACCCTTAATAGAGCTTGGCCTTTTTCAAGCTGTTTTTTCAGGGATACTCCTTCTTGTTTGCTGATCGCCGCTACAGGAATCGGCAGACTTTCCTCCAGGTTCCCGAAAAAAGTTCCTTTTGAATTGTTATAAATAATGACTCCGACAGCTCCTGCATTGAGGGCATTCTTCGCTTTTTCTGTAAAAGTAAGCTGCCCTCGTTCAACGATCACCAGCTTGTCTTTCACATCTTTCATTTCATTACTTCTGCCAATGCCAGCAAATACGATTTTTTCGCTTTGGATGTTATTCCATTGTTCTGACCCCTGCAAAGGCTCAAGCCGGATTTTCTTAGCTGAAACAGATCCCGTGGCATATGGTACTTTCATAGGTGGTGTTGAGGCTCCAACACTAATCGCTTTGGATGCTGTTCCAGGTGATCCTACCGTCCATCGGTTCGGGCCTGAGTTTCCAGAAGAAGTAACTGCTGTAATCCCGCTATCTACAGCCTTATTGAGCGCAAGACTGATGGGCAGGTCGGGGCCATTCACATCATTGCCAAGAGAAAGGTTCAAAATGTCTACCTTATCTTCAATTGCCTGGTCAATTGCAGCAATGACCTGTTCAGTTGTGCCGCTCCCCCCAGGTCCTAGCGCTCTGTAGGCAATAATTTTAGCTTCCGGCGCCATCCCCCGCATTCTTCCATTCGCGGCGATAATCCCGGCTACATGCGTTCCGTGC
>NZ_JBAVFI010000340.1:0-2746 GCF_049588175.1 Mesobacillus sp. | reverse complement strand
GACCAAATCTTTCCTCAGTAAATTCATCTTTTGTGTAGTCGTAGGGCATATATCAGGGCAGTGGGTATAAATGAACTCTACAAGTTTGATTTTTTTAGTGTGTTCCCCGAAAGTATAATTCTTTTCTTCCATTGTAACGAGCGTAATGTCGTCTGGAATCTTAGCATTGGCGTCCCTTATAAGGAAATAGGATATGCCAGCTGTGATTCCTATTAACACGATAAGCGAACTGATGATATATATTTTTTTCATAACACAAACCTCCCCCTTATAAGATAAAGAAATTCAAAGGAAAATCATATGGACATTGTGTGAACTATGTAAAAGATTACTTATTGTTTGCTCCCTTTTAAGAAGTATATTCCCTATGACTCTATTATGACCAGTTAGTTAGGACTGATATCATAGGACTAATATTAAGGCAGCGGATGAGAGTAAAGTATTGAAAAAATGATTTCTTTACATTTTTTCCTCTATACATTGGAGGGATGTAAACAGGATTGAAAAAATGATGATGTCTGGTTGACTTTCCATTTTTTTGAAGGTATTCTGTAATGGAAGAAATTTTTTTTTATAAGGAGTATGTTTTATGTTAGGTGTCGTTCTTAACTAACCCGTTAATTTTATACGGTCAATCCGGAATATTTTTAATCATGGCCTTTAAAAGGTTTATTTCGCTATGGTTCGGGATTGAAGGTTAAGAACAATGAACATAGTAAAGCATGCTGATATCCGAAAGCATAAGCTGTGTACATGTACACGGCTTTTTTTTATCGGAAAAAGTGCAGGCGGAAGGACCGCCAGGCATTCTTCAAGCCGCTTTGGACATTGTTCCATGGCGGTTTTTTGTGTTCCATTTATTCATTCTTCTGCAAATCATCAATCTTTACTAAACACTTTTTTAAAATCTTGGTTGTTTTAAAGTATTATCACATGTTGATCGGAGCTGAGGGTGCTCGACTGATGCAGGATCACCGGACGCCCCGCTAAAAGCAAGTGACCGGAGCGGAAATCAACAATCTAAATTAATATTGCCTATTATTTAAGGAGGAAAATAAAATTGAACGAACAAACTTTTAACGTACTAGGACTTAATAAGGTCAAAGAAATGATCGCAAGCTTCGCTCTGACAGAGATTGGGCGCAAAAAAGTGAACGATATGCTGCCGTCCGTGAATGCCAGGCAAATTACATCTTGGCAGGAGGAGCTGTCAGAGGCAATCGAGATCCTAAAAATCAGTTCAAGTGTTCCAATCCATGGTCTCGAGGGGATGGAACTAGTCTTAAAGGGTTTTCATAAAGGAGTGCCTCTCAGGCCAGACCAGTTGGTCATGCTGTTGAACTTTCTTGAAACATGCAATAAAATTCGCAGGTTTATGAAGGAAAAGGAATATTGCGCTCCCAGAGTTTCAGCATATGTTTATGGAATTGAAGAACTGCCAGAACTGGCAGCTGAAATACAAAGGTGTATACGCAACGGACAAATAGATGATTATGCGACGAAAGAGCTTCTAAAAATCCGCAAACAACTAGCAATCCAGGAGGAGCGGTTAAAGGAAAGGCTTAATCAGGTTCTTAAATCGGCGAAAATGAAACCTTATTTACAGGAATCGGTCATTAGCCAGAGAAATGGACGGTATGTAATTCCAGTTAAAAAGGAATACCGGGCAAAAGTGAAAGGAGCTGTACTCGACACATCTGCTTCTGGATCGACTCTTTTCGTTGAACCAGAAGAAATCGGCGCTTTCCAGGAACAAATGGAATGGCTTTATGCTGAAGAGCAGGCTGAGGCTGAAAAAGTTTTAATATCTTTGACTGGTATGGCGGAAGGAAGAGAGAAAGAAATTCGCCTCGCTATCGAAACGATGGTCCATTATGATGTGTTATTTTCAAAAGCAAAGTATTGCAGAGCCATTGATGCCAAAAGAGTCAATATATATGACGGTTCCCTGATCATGTTCAAGGATGCCAGACATCCACTGCTTGGTGACAAAGCAATCCCGTTAACAATTGAAATTGGTTCAGATTATCAAGCTTTGATCATAACCGGGCCGAATACTGGAGGTAAGACGGTTTCTATTAAAACAGCTGGATTGCTTGTCTTAATGGCACAGTGCGGGCTGCATTTGCCTGTGGAAAATGAAAGTACATCAGGAATTTTTCATAAAGTGCTTGTGGATATAGGGGATGGACAGAGCATTGAACAGAATCTCAGTACATTCAGTTCAAGAATCGTCAATATCATTGAAATTTTAAAAGAAACGAATGACAAAACGCTTGTCCTCCTTGATGAACTTGGTTCAGGCACCGACCCAGGCGAAGGTATGGGGCTGGCAACGGCCATTCTTGAAACCCTTAATAACAAAGGTGCAACCTTGTTTGCAACGACTCATTATAGCGAAATAAAAGATTTTGCGGACCTGCATCAAGATTTCATGAATGGTTCAATGGAATTTGACCTAGAGACACTTAAGCCAACGTATCGCTTACGGATTGGGCAAGGTGGGGACAGCCAGGCTTTTGCCATTGCCCTCAAGCTTGGCATTCATCCAAAATTAATTGAAAGAGCCCATGAAATAACTTATAAGGCAGAAAAAAACTATACTGTCTTATTTGAAGATGATCCTTCTGCCTTAAAAGGGAGGGAACAGCAAATTATCGTGAATAAGCATAAAAGGAGGGGGCCAGAAGCAGAGAAAAAGATTGTAACACAATATGTTATGGGAGATAGCGTACACGTATCCACA
>NZ_JBAVFI010000339.1:0-2358 GCF_049588175.1 Mesobacillus sp. | reverse complement strand
GAATTGCTCATAAACCAGCCCGATACCTGTGCGCAAATAGATAGTAAGCGCAGTAAAGGAAACGACGAAAAATATTGCGAATGAAAGCAGGGTGCCTATTTTGTTGACGCCATAATTTCCACCTAAGCCAAATAAAATAAATCCAAAGCTGAGGAAAAGAAAAACGCCCAGGACTGGGGAATGATGAAATAAATCGCGAAAAATAATGGCAATCACGGATGTGTGAATCAAAATGCTTCCCAGGCTTGAAAAAGCGAAAATCAAAATGTAAAAAGGCGTTGCTTTCATTGAAGTGTCTAGCTGAAACGGGAAGACTTGATTCATCCGTTCCTGGCTGGACGTCAATTTCACCAGCAAAAAATAAAGAAGGAAAGGGACTATGCTCAAAATAAAGAAGCTGGACAAGCCTCCTTTTTCAGTCAGGATAAATGGAAATAGGAAGGTTGCTCCAGATATAAATTGATTGATCAATGAGTAGGTCCCCTCACTAAGCCCCATTTCTTTGCCTGGGTTCATGTAATCATAAATCGTTCGATGGCTGCCAATCTTTTCAAGAAAGAGAATAACGAGAGTGAATGCAATGAATATCAGTAAGTACCAATCAATCATGAATGTTTCTCCTTAAATTGGCTTGGGGTGATTCCTTCGATTTTTTTAAATAAATTACTAAAGTGATGCTGGCTTGAAAACCCTACTTCTTCAGCAACCTGTAACAGACTCCATTCAGGATGATCAGTCATAAGCTGCTTGGCCTTTTGTATTCTAAAATTGGTAATATAATCGGTGAACTTGACTCCTGTCACTTCGGTGAATTTTTTACTCAAATAAGTTGGTGTGACGAACACCTTTCTCGCGAGGTCAGTCAGCTGAAGTTTTTGACCATAATCCTCATGCACAATGTCCAGTACCTTGTTGATCAGGACAGATTTCGTCTCCATATAAGCGTTCTTCGCTAAAAAATCCTCAATCACCTTGAGCAATTCTTTTTCAATAACGGGTTTGACCAAGTAATCGAGCACGTCCAGACGAATAGCTTGCTTGGCATAGCTGAAATCCTGATAAGCTGTAATGAGCACGACCTCTGTATCGTAATCATTTGTCCTTAAATATTCACAAAAATCCAAGCCGGTATCACCTGGCAGCTGAATATCGACAAAAGCAAGCGGGAAAGAGTGGGTCTTTAATAATTGCCTTGCTTCAAACGCATCCTCCGCTGTAAAGATGTCCCAGTTAGGGTATTGTTTTTTTACCAAATACGAAAGCTGTTCAAGCTCTAATGGTTCATCATCGATCATTAATAGTTTCATATTGTCATTCCCCCGGAGTATAAGGCCAGACTGCTTTTACTTCTGTCCAGTCCTGCTTTCGTTTCATTGAGACTTCTGTATATAAATCAAAAAGCAATTCCATCCGTTTGCGGATATTTTCCATTCCTGTCCCATCCCCATGTGTGCTGATTCGTTCCAAATCATTCTCACCATTATCCGTTACCTTTAAAATGGCCCAATTTCCATCCCGGCGGAGGTCAATAATCAAACGTTTTTCACCACGTTTGTTTTCCAGTCCGTGCTTGAAGGCATTTTCAACGAATGTCTGCAGAGTATAGGGAGGGAGTAAGGCAGGAAGTGCGTTTTCATCAATCAAAAAAGTTATTTCAAGCTTCTGTCCAAAACGTAGTTGCTGGATGGCTAAGTAGTTTTTCGTATGTTCCAATTCACTTTCAAAAGGAACAAGCGAGGTCTTGTCTTTATTTTGATATCTTAAAAATAATGAAAACTTCTCCATCGAATGAATGAGATCTTCATTACGATTTAAACGGGCCAATGACATCATCGCATTTAAACTATTGAATAAGAAATGCGGACGAATCTGCTGGCTAAGCTGCAGGTATTCCATCTGGTGAAGCTGTGTTTCTAGCTGGATCTGCTTATTTTCCATCTGCAAATAATCGAACTCTTTTTCCAATAGCTTCAGAATGCTAAGCATGACTAAAGCAATAATAGGAAGCAGTAAGCATAGAAAGATGATAACCGAGAATATAGATGCGGCGCTAATCATAATTGATTCATCCTTTTGGAATTGATTTTGAAGGTTTATAACAGCATGAATAAGGTTCGATTTGCAGCAGACTCGTTCAAGATGTACTGCTTTTATTTTAATCTATATTACTCTTTTTTCTGGATGTGGTACAACCTATCATTTAGGCGCAGATGTTTGATAAATACTGAAACTATTTATAAATTTTTCCAGAATCATTGTATAATACAAACTATCCACATTTTACATAAAAAGAGAATTGAAGATAGATAGGGGGAGAGCACAAATGGAATTATGGAATGTATATGATCAATACAGACA
>NZ_JBAVFI010000338.1:0-2719 GCF_049588175.1 Mesobacillus sp. | reverse complement strand
GAATAGCCCTGCCTTTTATTCAAAGGCTTCACCCCTAGTGGATTTTCAACCACGAAAGTTGGTTCCCCCGCTCCAATTGGATTCAGCGATTTAGAAATTTGAAACTTAATTTAATTTTGGGATTCAGCATAAAAATTTTGGGATTCAGTATAAAATCTGAAACTGTTGTAATCATACTCCTCCAATATTCTTGTTGTAAAGGATGAAAAGAACGCTAAAAACGACCCTTTTTACCCAATTCAAACGAAAACTACCTGCTTATCTCACCA
This sequence comes from Mesobacillus sp., assembly GCF_049588175.1. Classification (GTDB taxonomy): domain Bacteria; phylum Bacillota; class Bacilli; order Bacillales; family Cytobacillaceae; genus Mesobacillus. The sequence continues at coordinate 2,450 of NZ_JBAVFI010000338.1, read as the reverse complement.
TATCTCACGGAATCGCTGTTTTTCTTGGTTTTTCAACTCTTTATATACAAAACACAAAGCAGTCCTGATTTCTCAGAACTGCTTCGCAAAAATTATTTAAGAGCTGTTGTCTGGATGAATTCCTTTGTACGCTCTTCTTGTGGATTGGTGAAGAACTCTTCTGGTTTAGCTTTCTCAACAATGATTCCTTCATCCATATAAATGATCCAGTCGGCAACCTCACGAGCAAAACCCATTTCGTGGGTAACCACAACCATAGTCATGCCATCCTCTGCTAACCCTTTCATAGTCGCTAAAACTTCTCCCACTAATTCAGGATCTAATGCAGAGGTTGGTTCGTCAAAAAGCATGATATCCGGCTTCATTGCCAACGCACGGGCAATTGCTACCCGCTGTTTCTGGCCACCTGACAATTTGCTTGGATAAACATCTGCTTTATCCTCAAGACCAACTTTCATTAGAAGCTCCTTAGCTTCCCTGATAGCTTCATTTTTTGGCATCTTTTTTACATGAACAGGTGCCTCAATGATATTTTCCAGTACGGTCATATGGGGAAAAAGATTAAAATGCTGGAATACCATTCCTACCTTTTGGCGCACTTCATTTATATCATGTGTATCCTGCGAGACCTCTTCCCCTTCGATAATGATTCTGCCATTGTCCTTTTTTTCAAGGAAATTAATGCAGCGAAGCAAGGTACTTTTACCTGAACCACTGGCTCCGACAAGACATACCACATCGCTTTCCTTAACCGTTATATTGATATCCTTCAGGACATGAAGGTCGTCAAAGGATTTATTTAAGTTTTCAACATGAATCATTTCTTTTGTATACACTTCATTTCCTCCTTACCTGTCACTAACAGCTAATTTCTTTTCGATTGCCCTTACGATCAACGTCAGAATCGCAACTAGAACTAGATAATAGAAAGCTACGATTAACAGATACGTCATTTCGTCAAAGTTGTTTGAACCAAGCGTCGTTGCTACGTTAAATAGCTCGTTCATCGAGATGAACGCCGCGAGCGAGGAATCCTTAAGGCCGATTATAAATTGGTTGCCAAGCGGCGGAAGGGAACGGCGGAACGCCTGCGGCAAAATAATCCTTCTCATGGTCAAAGCCTTTGACATACCTAATGAACGGCCAGCTTCCATTTGGCCTTTATCTACCGATTGGATGGTACCTCGGAAGATTTCCGCGATATACGCACCATTATGGAACGCTAACGCCAATGCCGCCGCCCAGAAATCAGGAATCAGAAAGATTCCGCTGATTCCGAAGTATAAAATAAAGATTTGTACAATCAGTGGAGTTCCCCTGATTAAATAAACATACGTGTCGGAAATCCATTCTAAAGGCTTGATGTTAGAAATTTTTAAAAGTGCAAAGAATAAACCAATCACGATTCCTACTAAAATTGAGACTACGGTAAGCTGCAGCGTAAGCAGCATAGCATCGATAAAAAGGTCACTGCTGTCAATCAAAGTTTGTAAAACATGTCCTATACTTGGCAAAGCTCCTACATCCCTTCTCTATTAATTATCTATCTGTCTACTCCGGCTTCGTTGTGATATCCTCACCGAAATATTTTTGGCTGATTTTCGAGAGTGTTCCGTCGTTGCGCAGATTCTCCAGCGCTTCATTCACCCTTACTAACAGCTGCGGGTTATCCTTTGGAACAACAACAGCCTGCTCACTTCTTTCAATTAGCTGCCTTCCTTCTATCTCAAAGCCTTCCTTCGCTGCACTCTTACCTGTAACGAAGTCAGTAATGACCGCGTCGTGGCGTCCGGTGCTTAAGGCTTTCAATGCAGTGATATCACTATCGTACATTTTAATATTTGAAGTATATTTAGAGGCAGTGTCCGCGTATGTGGATCCTTTTGCGACAGCAACTTCCTTCCCCTTTAAATCATCAACAGTTTTGATGTTGCTATCGGGTCTTACGAAGATTTGCGGACCTGAATAGTAGTAAGGAGTGGAAAAAAATACATGCTTACTCCTCTGAGGGTTAATTGTGTGGCTGGCAACAGCGACATCAGCTCGGCCTGTTTTTACCCCTTCAACAATTCCCTTGAATTTCATTCTTTTTTGTACAGGCTTAAGCCCCATCTCTTTGGCTAACGCTTCTCCCACTTCAATGTCAAAGCCCGTCATTGTCAAATCATCTTTAAGATAACTGAACGGCTTAAACTCACCCGAAGCTGTGAAGATTAATTCATCCTTGTCTACTAGCTCAGTTCCATCGTCAAGCTGTTCCTTTTCTGCACATGCAGATAAAGACAATACTGAGAGAACCAAAGCTGCAAATAGTACCCATTTTTTTGACATTCCCCTATGATCTCCTCTCTCTTTTTTTCTGCTTGCTAACTAAGTACCCTATTTACTAAGGCAATAATCATAAAATCAAAGGGGGTTATTGTAATAGAGGGAGAAATATGGGAAAACCC
>NZ_JBAVFI010000337.1:0-2968 GCF_049588175.1 Mesobacillus sp. | reverse complement strand
CCCAACACCAGTATTCGGGCCACGGCTTTATGACTTGATTTACGCATTCTGTTCTTCACCGGATGACCTGAAAATAGAAACGATTGAAACCGCAGCCAATGCTCTGCTAGAAGATACCAAGAATTTGTATGAAGATGTAATGATAGGACTTTACTTACGCATCGCAACTTGTATTAAACATCACCCTTCGGATTTAGATGAATATTTGAATGCATGGGAATATTGGAAAAGACAGATATAGCAAGAAAAAGGAACCTTATAAGCAATGTTCCTTTTTCTTGCTGCATTTATTGCTCTGCATCAAATGCAGCAAGAGCCTCACATTTATTAAAATATTGATAAAAAATTAAAATTAGGGTAAAGAGTATTGGGGTTTGGTATTCTAATGATGTAAACAATAAGGAGGGAATTGGCATGGGAGAGTGTAAAATTGATCACAGCCATGAAGATGTAAAGAATAAATATGAGTCCCAGATGGAATTTTTGCCTGAAGATATGAGTGCTTTGTTCAGCATTTTTTTTCAAGAGGAGCATACCCAGGACATATTGAATGAAGTCTTTCATTTACTAAAAAAGTATGACCTCGTGACAGAGGAAGAGAAAAGTGAACGTAACAACAGATTATACTTAGTTTTAAACAATGTTTAAATAAAAACCAGGGGCGAAAGCTCCTTTTTTTGTGGGTTAATTTCAGAATTTTCTTTGTTTGAATTATCGATAAAATACCTATTGTCAGCCAAAACCAGAAGGAGTAAAATTAGGTGGATATTTCGAAATCCAAAATAATTTTACTATTTTGAAAGAAGAGGAATGTATGCAAAGTCCTTCTGAGATTACAAAATGGAATGAAAAGAACAGCATCTTTAATGGTGTAGCCTCGACTATTGTCATGAGTATGAGTAATAACTATTTTGCGCTGTTTGCCATAGGTGTCCTTGGAGCTACGAATTACCAGGTCGGCTTGATCAGTTCACTGCCGCAAATTATTGGCATGTTCGCCATGATCCTCGGCACAGCCATCATGAGCAGACTTCAGGAAAAGAAGAAATTTACAGGACGATCCATTTTTTTCACCCGCTTGTTTTTGATTGGAATGTTTTTTGTTATCTACCTGCCTGTCGAATATAGGGCATGGACGTTCGTATTGCTGGTTGGTTTAATGAACTTGCCTGGTTCATTCGCAATGCTTAGCTGGCAGTCTTTTATAGGAGATTTAGTATCTGACAGCAGAAGAAGTGGATTTTTCAGTGAGCGGAACAGAGTCCTGACAATCGCCGGCATGATCACGACATTGATGATAGGAATTGCGCTGAAATGGTTTGATAAAGTGAACCCTCTACCGTACCAAATTTTATTTTTGATGGCGTTCGTGTTTGGTGTTGTGGAAGTTTTTTATTTAAATAGACATATAGAACCCCAGAGGGAAGTAAAAACTGAAAAAAGTAAATTCAACTTTGGCTGGGATGCCTATAAGTACAAACCATTCATTTATTTTCTTATTTGCGGATTATTTTTTAATTTTGCATGGCAGCTGGCATGGCCGCTGTTCAATATATACAATATTAAGGTAGCTCATATGACCGGATTCTGGATTAGCATCATCACCGTCGCCAATCAGATTGGTCAAATTATAAGTTTTAAATGGTGGGGAAGGATGGCGGATAAGCACAGTAACGCGAAGATGCTGGTGGTTACAGCGCTTGGAATGGCAAGTGCACCGTTCTTAACCATCCTATCAACAAATATGTATTATTTAACCTTTGTCAACTTTACATCGGGGTTATTCGTTTCTGGTACAGTACTTTTGTTGTTTAATCAGCTGCTTGAAGTCACAAAGGAGGAAAACCGGGGGAGTTTCATCGCACAGTACAATATCGTACTTGCCATCATTGGGTTTATCGCCCCTCAGGTCGGAGTCTACCTGCTCCACATTAGTTCGGTTGAAACCGCTATGAACATCGCGTCTGGACTGCGTGCATTAAGCGGTGGTGTTTTTCTGCTTTTCTTCCTTTATATGAAAAAGCAATATTTCACAAACAAGATAGCGGTACAAAGAACATAAAAGAAGGAGTCTTACTTCGGCTCCTTCTTATAAATTAGAAGAAACATAACTGTTGTCATCCAAGTAATTTTATATTTGAAATCAGCTTCCTGCATTGTTTCTCTGTCGTTTTTGTATGGCATTCACCCCCATGACGACAGCAATCAGTTCCTCATTTGATAACATATTTGTATCGTTTTTCAGTTGATAGGCGGGTGAAGCAAAGAAGCCGCTAATCTTTTCAAATCTTGCTACAGCAATATCTCCCTCTAATATCTCGTATTCATTAGAAAAAGCCTCAGACGAAATAGTAAAAACACCGCGGCCGTTTGCATCATATTGGAATTTCTTCGAGAAAAGGGAGAACTTTGAATTTAGAGAACCCAGCTCATTTTCCTGACTGTCGTATACTCTCCACTTGATCCCTAGCATCGGAAATTTGCCGCTAATCATCAATTCTCCTTTAGAATCCAGTACGTCTATTCCTGAACTGAACGCACTCCTTAAGTCGAGTTCACCGACAATTTCCTTTGCATCATTATAGATTTCCGTTCTGTCTGCAGAGAAAAAATTATCTTTAAAATAGATTATATTATTTTCCATTTTACACCTGCCCAGCGAAATTTAAGTGTTTTTTATTTACTAACATGAACATTTTCGCGTTAACGAAGCGAATCGTATTAATGATATTATATAATATAATAAGGAAATTCTGTTCTTAATAGGAAGAAAAAGTAAATTAAACTTACTCTTTGCAATAAGCGAGCTTTTGAGTAGTGAAAGGCCATCAATGGTCACATTAATCCCATTTCAGTTACCTTATGAGCAGGGGAAGATGATAAGAAGGAAAAGAAGCCCCATTTCAGTTACTACCTATGCAAAAGATGGACTCAAAAGAGCTTAATGAATTAATAGGATAGACCACTG
>NZ_JBAVFI010000336.1:0-1940 GCF_049588175.1 Mesobacillus sp. | reverse complement strand
TGTCCAGCTTGAGCCCGCAGGAGTCTACGCGCCTTCCACTACAATCAACAGAGTTTAAAAAATCAACATTCAATATCTATTCCGGAAAAAACCGATTGGATTATATTCCGGAATATTGCGTTTTATTCCGGAAAAATCGATTATATTCCGGAATTCTGCGTTTTATTCCGAAAAAATAAATTATATTCCGGAATTCTATGTTTTATTCCGAAATCATAAAAAACGAACCATATAAAATCAATCAAATCGTTTGCGCTTTGATGAAGATGGGATGCCAAGCTGGTCACGGTACTTGGCTACGGTTCTCCGGGAAAGCACCATCCCTTCCCGTTCCTTGAGCATTTCAACGATATCCTGGTCCGAAACTGGTTTTTGCTTATTTTCTTCTTTTATAAGAAGTTCAATCGCCGCTTTCACCTTTTGCGAAGAAGCCTGGTCGTTTTCAGTCGTTTGCACGGAGCTTGTAAAAAATGATTTTAATTCATATGTCCCTGATGGTGTCTGCATATATTTTTCCCTGACTGTTCGGCTTACCGTGGATTCATGGATCTCGAGTTCTTCGGCGACTTCTCTCATCGTCATCGGATTTAAGTGGGCAGGCCCTATCAGGAAAAACTCCCTTTGCTTTTCAATAATTTTCATCGATACCCTTAACATCGTTTCCTTCCGCTGCTCAAGGCTGCGCTGAATCCACTGGAAATCCCCTTGTTTTTCCTGGAGGAATTTGTTCACTTCTGAATCTTTATGGTTTGAAAGCTCCCGGTAATATCCTTCATTAAATGATATCTTCGGGATCAAGGCATCAAACACACTGACTGACAGTTCTTCGCCGTCACGCTTCACGACCACATCAGGTACGATGTAGGCTGGCTTCTCTCTTTGAAAAATAGCTCCTGGCTTTGGATTTAGCTGCTGGACATAATCATGGACTTTTTGGATGTCCTTTATATCAATGCTCAGCATTTTCGCCAGTGGTTTCCACTTTTTCTCGGCAAAAAGGAGGAAGTGTTCCGCGATTATTTTTTTGGATAGCTCATTTTCAGGTGTCGGGTTTTTACGCTCCAGCTGAAGGAGCAAGCACTCCTGCAGGTCCCGGGCCGCGATTCCCGCTGGATCCAAGGCCTGTAATTTTTTCATTGCTGAATATATGGCTTCTTCTGGCTGGTTTATCCTTTTTGTAACGTCATCCTTCAGGTAACCGTTTTCATCTATGTTTTCAATTAATACATGTAAAATATGTTTTTGCTCAGGTGTAACGCAAAGCAAATTTAATTGTGAAAGGAGATAGTCTTCGAGAGTTTCGCTCTCACTCGAGCCAATTTGCTCGATCAGGTTTTTCTGATCACGCTCGAAAGTCCGTTTCAGCGTCTTTCTCGTGCGGTCCATGCCTGAATCAAAAGTAGTGATATTTTTAAAGTCTACTTGAATCAGGGGATTTTCCATTGATTTAGCTTCAAGAAAAGCAGCAAGCTCCTGGGCAGAATATTGCAAAAGCGCAATCGCCTGGGAAAGTTCTTGAGTCATCGCCAATTTTAAAGTCTGCTTCTGCCACAATCCGGCTTTAAGATCCATCTAAATCACCCCTGCACTTATTTTACATGATAAATAGGTATTGGTGTATGGAAAGAATTTGGCATCGTTTTCAAAATTGTCCTCTCAGCAATAAAAAGGGTTGTTCAACTCGGAAAATAGAAAAACCCCTTGCCTGATATCAGACAAGAGGTTTTGACAGCGCCCTCGGCAGGAATCGAACCCACATCTCAAGAACCGGAATCTTACGTGCTATCCGTTGCACCACGAGGGCCTATTTTTAATAGGTGTACCGCTTAACCAAGTTAGCGTTACGCTTACCTATTATAGGGTAGATTCATTGGCTTTGCAAGACTGATTTTTTGTTTAAAATGTGTAATCATGGGTAAGATGGATACGGTAGAGTGAAT
>NZ_JBAVFI010000335.1:0-3170 GCF_049588175.1 Mesobacillus sp. | reverse complement strand
CTAAAATGGATGCCGTATAAAACCCCAAGCATACCGCCGGTTGAATGCCCAGCAAAATTCCAGCTAGGTAAACATAAAGCTTCCCTGATACTTTCAAGATCCAATACCGCTTCAATCATGCTTAATTGGTATGGCTCTTCGGCTTTTGCTGATTGCCCCGCTTCCCTCAAATTTACCAGAATCACTTTGTTCATTTCTGTAAAAGTCTCCGCAAAATAATCTCCCGAAGAATTAAATTCTGAATAATGGTGAGTGACACAAACCGGTTCACCGCTGCCTTTTATGAAAATTTCAAATTCCCCACGTTTGGTATTGATGATTTGCTGTACCCAATTCTCCATTTCAGCACCTGCTTCTAATAAAAATTCATATGGGGTTTAGTTTCTTTATAATAATTGAGACGATCGCTTAGAGTGCCAGTATGAAATTCGAATTTATGGCCATCTGGATCCTTAAAATAGATCGACTTCTTGTCTCGCAGGTCTCTTTCACGTCCTGGCAGAATTTCGACATCCAAATCTATTAACTTATTGAAGATTTGTTCAAATTCCTCCTCTTTAATTGAAAACGCAATATGCGTGTAGGACGAGTGTATTTCAGTTCGGGAGATATTTCTTTCTTCATTCAAGGCAAGCCAAATGCCATTCAAATCAAAATAAGCTGTAGACTTCCCGCTGGCCAGCAGCCTGGCGTCAAATACTTTCGAGTAAAATTCTATCGATCTATTAAGATCAGATACTGAAAAAAGCAGATGGTTGATCTCGCTTATTCTCATAATTGCCTCCGTTAATAAAGCCGGTTTTTATAGCCGTCTTCCAGTCTTGCTTCTATATCAGCAACAGAAGTTCCTGGCAGCCTGGAGTGAGCAGCCAGGATTTCTGCACCTGATGGCAAAGAATGTTTTTCTGCCCACGAATCTGGATCCCATAGTCCAGATCTCCTTAACGCTTTTCCGCATTGGATGAAGCATTCTTCAACCTCGACCTCGATGCCTAGAATTGGTTTCTTTCCTCCAGCTGCCATTTTCTCAAGCACGATAGGATTAAGAGTTAAGCTTGCTTTACCATTGACTCTTAAAGTCTCAGGCATTCCGGGGATAAGAAACAGTAATCCTACACTTGGATTAGATAAAATGTTTTTTAATGAGTCCATCCTTTTATTACCTGGGCGCTCAGGTATGACAATGCGTTTTTGATCTAATACAATCACAAAACCGGGTGCATCGCCTCTAGGTGAAGCGTCACTATAACCAGAAGAATCAGCTGTAGATAAAATCAAAAAAGGTGAATGCGCTAAAAATTTCTCGCAATGTTCATCTATAAAGGTAATGACCTTGCGTTTAGCAAGTTCACTAGGTTCACCAACCAAAGCTCTTAATTCTTTAACATTATTTATTTTATGATTCAAGTTCTCATCTCCCTGATGGATTATTCCGATTATGAAGGTATGCAGTTTTAAGTAATATACAACCCCTCTTCACGGAAATAGCTGTATGCTATAATGATACTACCACAATTTGGATGGAGTAACGTACTACCTAACAACTAGTAAAATACATATCTAGAAGGTGCAAATGTGATGAAAGAAAATAAAAGCATGTCAATATTTTTTGCGTTAATCATTGCCTTTAGTGGAGGCGTGATTTTTTCATATCTTGCCATCCCGATTCCCTGGCTGCTTGGCCCGATGGCCGCAATGCTAATTACCTCGAGATTTAAAGGGGTGAAATTAAAATGGCCATCCTATTTAAGGGATGCTGCCTTAGTCATTGTTGGATATTCTATTGGCCTTTCGTTTACCAGGGCAGCCATTGTAAATATTCTAACGAATCTACCTATGATGCTTATTTTGACAGTTCTGTTGGTTTCATTTGCAGCACTAATGGCTTTTTTTATTTCTAAGCTTTCTGGTGTGGACTACCCAACTGTATTGACCGGCAGCATCCCAGGAGGACTATCGCAAATGATTATATTCGCAGAGGAAAACAAGGGAATTAATATTACTACCGTAACTTTTCTACAGGTATCCAGATTATTGATGATTGTTTTTTTCGTTCCATTTATCATATTCGGCCCAGTCCTTAATATGAAACATACAGATCTAGTCATAGGCGATATTGCTCATGGTGCTGTTTCACCAGCTGTCGTTTTCCTGTTTGGAGCTATATGTATTTTAACTGCTTTGATTGGGAAGAAACTTAGGTTCCCTACGCCATTTTTATTAGGGCCTATTCTCGGTACTGCCCTTTTAACGAACGTGGGGTTCCAAGGACCTCCACTCCCTTCATTTTTTCTTGACGTTTCACAATTCATGATTGGTGGATACATTGGCCTCCTGTTAAAGCCGGAAAAATTGGAGCGGAAAAAAACGTCTATTTTGCTTGCCTTGCTAAGCGGACTTGTGCTTGTTTCAGGTTCTTTAGCCATTAGCATCTATATTACAGACGTTTTAAATATCTCAATAGTTACAAGTTTCCTTAGTTTAGCCCCTGGCGGAATGGACCAGATGGGTATTATTGCGCATGAGGTTAATGCTGATCTTTCGATGGTTACTGGATTTCAATTATTCAGGCTGTTTTTCATATATTTCGCTGTACCTCCTCTTCTCAGATGGTATTTTAAGAGAAAATTTAGCGGCAAAGAGGAATCACTTCATAATTGAGGGGTATATTAATTAACATATGTTATACCATTGCAATGGAGGGATTTGATGAACCAATCAATCAATAACTTTATTAATAAAGCCAAATCGACATTGAATCAAGCTTATGGACAAGCAAAAGAAACGGTCTATTCCATGACTGGGACTTCTTCCGCCTCAGTACAGCAAATTGCTGAGTATATCATGAACCACCCTGATGTAAGAGTGGTGGAAAAACATTATCTAGGGGCTACATTGTTTTTTTATGAATTGGAACAAGGGGCGACGAAATATTATTTAGAGACCAATAAAACTAAAATACTGCAATTAGATGCCCTTTCCCATAATCATACTTTAATCGCATATCGTTCTTATCGCGACCATTTATCTCTCAACACCCCAGTGAGATTCCCAGACCTTCCTAGTACCCAATCATAACCAGCAGTTATTTTAAGAGGCTTCTGCAAACTTGCAGAAGTCTTCTTTTTTATAAAAGGGGATTTCATTATTTTCCTGCCAGCTGATCTCTG
>NZ_JBAVFI010000334.1:0-40520 GCF_049588175.1 Mesobacillus sp. | reverse complement strand
GTGTAAATAGCAACAAATATTGCGAAAACAGTCAAATGTCAAAACCTCAAGTCCTTTCGAATCGTGAATCCCGTGGATTTTCTGATATTTGATGAAATTCGGCTCATTTTTCGCATAAACACTTTTCTATTTCCGAGCTGATTGATGCTTGAAAACTTTTATTGGCGAAGTTCACAACTTTATTAGCGAAAATCGGATTTTATTGGCGAACTGGAAATTACGTGAGTTTATTTCCAGTTTTCGCTGAGTATATCTCCACAAAAAAAGACTCCCAACCAATGGTTGAGAGTCTTTGAAGCGTAAAAATTAACGCTTTGAGAACTGAGGTGCACGACGAGCGCCTTTAAGACCGTATTTCTTACGTTCTTTCATACGAGCGTCACGAGTTAATAGTCCTGCACGCTTAAGTGCTGGACGGAATTCTGGGTCAGCTTGAAGTAACGCACGAGCGATACCGTGGCGGATTGCGCCAGCTTGACCAGTGTATCCACCGCCATTTACGTTTACAAGAATATCGTAGCTTCCTACAGTTTCAGTAGCAACAAGTGGCTGCTTAACTACTTCACGTAATGCTGCGAATGGGATATAGTTTTCAATTTCACGATCGTTGATTGTAATTTTTCCAGTGCCTGGTACTAAACGAACTCGTGCAACGGAGCTCTTACGACGACCAGTACCGATATATTGAACCTGTGCCAAGTCAATTACCTCCTTATTAATTATCCGCGAAGTTCGTAAACTTCAGGTTGTTGTGCTTGATGTGGATGCTCGTTACCAGCATATACATGAAGCTTTCTGAACATTTGGCGTCCAAGAGAGTTCTTTGGAAGCATACCTTTGATTGCAAGTTCAAGCATCTTTTCAGCGTAGTTCGTACGCATTTCAAGAGCAGTTCTTTGCTTCAAACCACCTGGGTGCATTGTGTGGCGGTAGTAGATTTTGTCAGTAAGTTTCTTACCTGTAAGTTCAATCTTAGAAGCATTGATAATGATGACATTGTCACCAGTGTCAACATGTGGTGTGAAAGTTGGTTTATGTTTACCACGTAGAATAGCTGCAACTTCAGTTGAAAGGCGACCAAGAGTCTTGCCTGCAGCGTCAACTACGTACCATTTACGCTCGATATTGTTGGCATTTGCCATAAACGTTGTACGCATGAGTTTCCCTCCTAAATAGTCAAAAAAAATCATTTTCATTTGTGGTATATTTTCAAACACGATAAAGCTCTTCCGGGGCTGATCGTGGGTTTAAAATACATACATATGATATATTAACCTGTGGTTGAGAGATTGTCAACACCAGGAATAGTTGTCATAATGATTTTTTCAAATTTATTTCCTATTTTCTAATGAATCGTCTTCATAGAAAACCTTCCAAAGATACAATCCGTGCCCAGGCGCTGTCTTGCCCGCCAGTGTGCGGTCTTTTTTTTCAAGGAGCTCAGGAATCGAATCTGCTGATCTCCTGCCTGTGCCGATCTCCAGAAGCGTACCTACGAGAATCCTTACCATGTTGTACAGGAAGCCGTCCCCGACAAACCTGAAGACAAACTGGCCGTTCTCTTCGAAAAAATCTATTTCCTTCAATGTCCGGACCCTATCCTCAACTTCAGTTTTAGCAGAGCAAAAACTAGTAAAATCATGAGTCCCGAGCAAATGTTCGCTAGCCTCCCTCATCACCTCTAAATCAAGGCTAAAAGGAAACTGATACGCAAAGTTCCTTTGGAACGGATCTCGATGTTTTGATAGCAGCATAAAGTATCGATATTCTTTGCTGACAGCGTTAAAGCGCGCATGGAAATCAGCTGCCGCCAATTCAACAGTATGAATGGCAATATCAGCAGGCAGCAAGGAATTAAGCGCAATCTGCCACCTGACAGGCTCAATTTCAAGCATTGTATCAAAATGGATAACCTGACCTCGCGCATGCACTCCCGCGTCTGTACGGCCCGATGCGCTTATTCTGATGCTTGTACCCTTATTAAGCTTCTCAAGAGCCTTTTCAATTTCTCCCTGGACCGTCCTTTTGCCAGGCTGTACCTGATAGCCGGAAAACGTCGTGCCATCGTATGAAATTGTACATTTTAATCGCGGCATGTTAATACCCTACCCTCTTAATACAATCAATAGAATCGTGACGAGCGCCAAAAATAGAATCATGCTCGTATCAGCAGTTCCCCACTTAAGCTGGCGATACTTTGTCCGGCCTTCCCCGCCTTTGTAGCCTCTTGCCTCCATGGCGACAGCAAGCTCCTCAGCCCGCTTGAATGAGCTGATGAACAGCGGGATCAATAACGGTACAATTGCTTTGATTCTCTCTTTGACCGGGCCGCTGTTATACTCGACGCCCCTTGCCGTCTGGGCCTTCATGATTTTGTCTGTTTCCTGCATGAGCGTAGGAATGAATCTCAATGAAATGGACATCATCAAAGCCAGTTCATGAACAGGGAAGTTCACTTTTTTCAAAGGATTAAGCAAAGTTTCCAAGCCATCTGTTATTTCAATCGGTGTCGTGGTCAGTGTTAAAAGTGAAGTGATAAGAATAAGCAGGAAAAAGCGCAATGAAATAAAAATCCCTTGTCTGATTCCTTCTTCATAGATTTTCAGCCAGCCTAAATCTAAAACGAGCTCTCCACCCTTTGTCATAAAAACATGCAGTAGGAATGTGAAGACTACTAGCAGTAAAATGGGTTTTAACCCACCGTAAAGGAATCGCGCTGGTATTTTTGACATACCTACCATCAAAAGCGTATAAATTGCTAAAACACCATAAGTCCATGCGTTATTTGCAATGAAAACAACACAAACAAAAAGAAATACAATGATCAGCTTCGAACGGGGATCCATCCGATGTAAAATTGACTCTCCTGGCACATATCGGCCAAAGATCATGTTCTCCATCATTTCTGGCTGCCCCCTTCCAATAAGCCCGCTACCATCTCGGCTAACTCATCCTCAGAAAGGCTAATCCGGCTGAACTTAGTCTGAAAGGCTTTTTCAATCCTTAACTGCAGACCTACTACCTCAGGAACATCCAAACCTAAATCAATCAGTGCCTGCGGATTTGAGAAAATCTCTTCAGGTGTCCCTTTTGTAAACACCTTCCCTTGATGCATGACAACAATCTTATCGGCATAACGCGCAGCGTCTTCCATGCTATGTGTTACCAGGATCGTAGATAGATTTTTCTTTTTATGAAGTGTATAAAATAAGTCCATAATTTCTTTTCTGCCCCGAGGATCAAGTCCTGCGGTCGGCTCGTCCAATACGATAACCTCAGGTTCCATCGCCAATACCCCAGCAATCGCAACGCGGCGCATTTGGCCGCCAGAGAGGTCGAATGGGGATTTTTCAAGAATGTCTTCAGACAGACCGACCAGCTGAATGGCTGACCTCGCACGTTCTTTGGCTTCGATCTCTGAAACACCAAAGTTCATCGGTCCAAAGCAAATATCCTTTTCCACTGTTTCTTCAAATAGCTGGTGTTCAGGGAACTGAAAAACAATTCCAACCTTTTCACGAACACCCTTTAAATTCTTTTCTTTTCGGTTCGCCTTAATCTCCCTGCTGCCAATCAGTACAGATCCTTTTGTCGGCTTCAGGAGAGCGTTCAAATGCTGCAGTACGGTAGACTTCCCTGACCCAGTATGCCCTATGATCGCCAAATACGTTCCTGAAGGAATGTCGATGGATACGTCAGAAACGGCAAGACGTTCGAAAGGAGAATTAGCCTGGTAACGATATTCTACATTTTTGAGTGAGATGTCCATAATTCCGTCACCAGCTCTTCTTCAGTTAAATATGATTTTGATAGCCCAATTCCTTTTTCCCGCAATAATTTGCTCATTTTAACGGGGAACGGAATATCCAGGCCAAGTTTGATTAATTCTTCATCCATCTGAAAAATTTCTTCGGGTGTTCCTTCACGATACAGCTTCCCTTTATTCATGACGAGGATTCTGTCAGCCTTGGCTGCTTCCTCAAGATCATGTGTAATCGAAATGACCGTAATATTTTCCCGGCTTTTTAATTCACGTACGGTTTCAATGACCTCTGCACGGCCTCGAGGGTCCAGCATTGAGGTAGCCTCATCAAGGATGATGATTGAAGGCTGCAGGGCAAGTACACCTGCAATCGCTACACGCTGTTTTTGGCCGCCGGACAGATGGTGCGGCTCTTGATTTAGAAAGGTTCCCATTTTGACTTTTTCAAGTGAATTTTGGACGCGCTCCACCATTAATTCTCTTGGCACGCCGTGATTTTCCAGACCAAAAGCCACATCATCCTGAACAGTTGTTCCAACGAACTGGTTATCAGGATTTTGAAAAACCATTCCGACATTCTTCCGTATATCCCAGACTGTGTCCTCCGAAAGAGTAATACCGCATACGGATATTGAACCTTCCTGTGGAAATTGCAGACCATTTAACAATTTGGCAAGGGTCGACTTACCCGAACCATTATGTCCTACGATGGCCAGCCATTCCCCTTCAAATATATCAAAACTGACATTATTTAAGGCAGGAGTATTTTGTCCATCATAGCTAAAAGATACATCTTGGATGCTAACAAGGAGCTTTTTCATCTCCGTCCTCCTCTCAACTCTTCTTAACTAGCTCTTCTCTAATTTATTGCGTCCACATTTATATAAAAAGTTTTAGAATATAAAAAAAGCCTGCACCTCTTCCCGGGCGGAAACGTTCCGCGAATTGCTGGGGTCCTTAAAGGACTGGGAAGAAGTGCATGAGCTAGACGAGACAGGCAGGAAAAGCTCCGCGAGTGAATCTGGCATCAGATCCTCGCAGCAGGACGTCAATTGCATCCTGGCGTTCCTGACCTAATGGACAGTGAGCAATCCCTCTTTTAATGCCTGCTCATCATAACGCTCGTTTTGGCTTGTGCTGCTTTTTTCAGTTTTCGAAGTGTAAGAAAAAAAGGGGATGAAACAAGTTTGTATAAACTGTCCATCGCCCTTGCCCGAGTGTTTAAAGATATTAAACTAACTCGATAATTACCATTGGCGCACCGTCACCGCGGCGAGGTCCAAGTTTCATAATACGAGTGTATCCACCTTGGCGCTCAGCATAGCGTGGAGCGATGTCAGCGAATAATTTTTGAACTGCATCTTGGTTTGTTTCAGCGTTTGCAACTTCGTTACGAACCCAAGCAGATGCTTGACGGCGAGCATGAAGATCTCCGCGCTTCCCAAGAGTAATCATTTTTTCAACAACTGAACGAAGCTCTTTAGCACGTGTTTCAGTAGTTTCAATACGCTCATTGATAATCAAATCTGTTGTTAAGTCACGTAGCATTGCTTTACGCTGAGCACTTGTGCGTCCTAACTTTCTGTATCCCATGAGTGTTTCCCTCCTTTGTTGAAGTCATAAGCTGGCATTTTCAGTCTGACAGCAAAATGCCTAGTTAATCTGCAATTAACTAGTCATCTTTACGTAAGCCTAAGCCTAGCTCTTCTAGTTTTGCTTTTACTTCTTCTAATGATTTTCTGCCTAGGTTACGAACCTTCATCATATCTTCTTCTGTCTTATGAGCAAGCTCTTGGACAGTGTTGATTCCAGCGCGCTTCAAGCAGTTATATGAACGAACAGAAAGGTCTAGTTCTTCAATAGTCATTTCAAGAACTTTTTCTTTTTGATCTTCTTCTTTTTCAACCATGATTTCAGCATTTTGAGCTTCATCAGTCAAACCGACAAAGATATTCAAATGCTCAGTCAGGATCTTAGCACCGAGTGCAATAGCTTCCTTAGGACCTGTGCTGCCATCTGTCCATACGTCAAATACCAGCTTGTCATAATTCGTCATTTGCCCTACGCGAGTGTTTTCTACCTGATATGATACACGTGAAACCGGTGTGAAGATTGAGTCGATTGGAATAACTCCGATCGGCTGGTCTTCCCGCTTGTTTTGAACAGCAGGAGTATAACCACGGCCTCTTCGAGCAGTCAAACGCATACGCAATGATCCCTTATTGGAAAGAGTCGCGATGTGAAGATCTGGATTTAAGATTTCAACATCACTGTCATGCGTGATACCAGCTGCTGTAACAGGACCTTCTCCCTGTAAATCGATTTCTAGTGTCTTCTCTTCATCAGAGTAGATTTTCAATGCTAATTTCTTAACATTTAAAATGATTGATGTAACATCTTCTACGACGCCTTCAATTGTTGAGAACTCATGAAGTACTCCATCGATTTGAATCGATGTAACAGCTGCACCTGGGAGTGAGGATAATAGGATACGACGTAAGGAGTTACCCAAAGTTGTACCATATCCACGCTCAAGCGGTTCTACGACAAACTTGCCGTACTTGGCATCATCGCTGATCTCAACCGTTTCGATTTTTGGTTTTTCTATTTCGATCATCAAATATACCCTCCTTCAAAACGTCGAAACCCCGGCTGGTTATTCACCACACCGAAAGTCCCCCATGTATACGTTCCCGTTTGTGCACAACAACTGGATTAATGATTTCTGTATACTAGAAAATATTTGTATCATATCCCATTATAGACAGGACTACAAATTCTATACAGAAAAATTAAACACGGCGACGTTTTGGCGGGCGGCAGCCGTTATGTGGAACTGGAGTTACATCTTTGATCGCTGTAACTTCAAGACCTGCTGCTTGTAAAGCACGGATAGCTGCTTCACGGCCAGCACCTGGTCCTTTAACAGTTACCTCTAAAGTTTTCAAACCATGTTCCATAGAAGTTTTAGCTGCAGTTTCTGCTGCCATTTGTGCTGCAAATGGAGTGGATTTACGTGAACCCTTGAAACCAAGTGAACCAGCACTAGACCATGATAATGCATTACCATGTACGTCTGTAATTGTTACGATTGTATTGTTAAAAGTTGAACGAATATGCGCAATTCCTGCTTCAATATTCTTTTTGACGCGGCGTTTGCGTGTATTAGTTTTACGAGCCATTTAAATGTTACCCTCCTTTACGGATTATTTTTTCTTGTTAGCTACAGTCTTACGAGGACCTTTACGAGTACGTGCGTTGTTCTTCGTGTTTTGTCCGCGAACAGGCAATCCACGACGATGACGCAAGCCACGGAATGAACCGATTTCCATTAGACGTTTGATGTTTAATGAAACCTCACGGCGAAGGTCACCTTCAACCTTTAATTTATCGATAAGATCACGAATCTTAGTAAGTTCTTCTTCAGTAAGATCGCGAACACGAGTGTCTTCAGAAACACCAGCTTCAGCAAGTACTTTTTCAGCAGTTGGTCTGCCGATTCCGAAAATGTATGTTAAAGAAATAACTACACGCTTTTCACGTGGAATATCTACACCAGCAATACGTGCCATCTAGATGCGCACCTCCTTTTTTATTAACCTTGTTTTTGTTTATGTTTAGGGTTTTCACAGATCACCATAACTTTGCCTTTTCTGCGAATAACTTTACACTTTTCGCAGATTGGCTTAACAGATGGTCTCACTTTCATTACTCTAACCTCCTTGATAGTACGGAGTCACGGTTTATTTAAAGCGGTAGGTAATTCTTCCGCGAGTCAAATCATATGGAGAAAGCTCAACTGTTACTTTATCTCCAGGCAGGATCCGAATAAAGTGCATTCTGATTTTGCCGGAAACATGAGCCAACACTGTATGACCATTCTCTAATTCTACCTTAAACATTGCATTAGGCAAAGTTTCAGTTACTGTGCCTTCAATTTCAATTACATCATCTTTCGCCATAAACTGGTCTCCCTTCTTAATTCAAATACGTATTTAAAATCTTATGCCCCGCGTTAGCGAAGCTTAGCTTTCCATTTTTGCCACGGCCTATACAGCAATGCAATTAAGATAATTGCTGAGAAAAATACTCAACCTTATGATTATATCATAAAGCTGGCATCCCGTCCGCATAGAAATTACATTTTGGCCTATTTTAAGACTAAAAACAGAATCAGGTGTCCGAACACTTCGATCAAGCTTTAGTTAATATCTCAAAGCCAGTTTCAGTGATCGCGATTGTATGCTCAAAGTGAGCACACACTTTACCGTCAACCGTTACGACAGTCCAATCATCGGCTAACGTTTTCACATAGCGGCTTCCTGCATTCACCATCGGTTCTACACATAGAACCATTCCAGGCCTCAGCCTTGGACCCTTGTTAGGAGGGCCGTAATGAGGAATTTGCGGGTCCTCATGCAATTCTTGCCCAATTCCATGGCCTACATACTCGCGAACAATAGAAAAACTTTCAGATTCCACATACGTTTGAATAGCATGGGAGATGTTCGAAAGATGTTCTCCTGGCTTGGCTTCTTTCAAGCCCCTGAACAAAGCCTCTTCCGTCACGTCTAAAAGACGCTGAGCTTCTTCATCAATCTTGCCTACCGGATAAGTCCAAGCAGAGTCCCCGTGGTATCCGTTGTACTTCGCACCGATATCGATACTGATGATGTCGCCTTCTCTGAGAACCCGTTCACCAGGAATCCCGTGAACTAGTTCGTTATTGACAGATGCACAGATGCTGCCGCGAAAACCATTATAACCTTTAAAAGAAGGAGTAGCACCTTGTTTGCGGATAAAATCTTCGGCAATGGCATCCAATTCTTTAGTTGTAATGCCAGGAGCAACATGCTTCTTCAACTCCTGGTGAGTCAACGCTACAATGCGACCTGCTTCTCGCATAATTTCTATTTCACGAGGGGTTTTACAAATGATCATTAATATAAGCCCCCAAGCAATTCTTCGATATCAGCGAACACTTTATCAATATCCTGCTGACCGTTGATATTGCGTAAGTAACCTTTATCCTCATAGAAGTTTAACAGAGGCTTTGTTTGCTGGATATTAACATCCAGGCGATTTTGAACTGTTTCGGCATTATCATCAGCACGCTGATAAAGTTCTCCGCCACAACGGTCGCATACGCCTTCCTCAGAAGGTGGGTTGAACACGAGGTGGTAAGTAGCCCCACAGTTTTTACAAATCCTGCGTCCGGTTAAACGCTCCATTAGTATACTTTGATCTACATCAATATTGATGACAAAATCTATTTTTTTATCAAGATCAGCAAGCATAGTGTCCAGTGCCTCAGCCTGGGCAACAGTGCGCGGGAATCCATCTAAAAGGAAACCTTTGCCACAGTCATCCTTGCTTAAGCGCTCACGGACGATCCCAATTGTTACTTCATCAGGAACTAGCTCTCCCTTGTCCATAAACGATTTTGCTTTTAATCCAAGTTCCGTTCCTTCTTTGATAGCTGCACGGAACATATCTCCTGTTGAGATATGAGGGATGTTGTATTTCACAACAATTTTATCGGCTTGCGTGCCCTTACCGGCACCCGGAAGCCCCATCAGAACCAAATTCACAAGATTTCCCCCCTCAGTCTCTATTTAAAGATTCAGGGAACTTAGGGTCCCCTAAATCTTATTTAATAAAGCCTTTATAGTGGCGTTTTACAAGCTGAGCTTCAAGCTGCTTCATTGTTTCAAGCGCAACGCCGACAACAATCAGCAAACTTGTTCCGCCAATCTGTACTGATTGAGGCAGACCAGCAAATTTAATGAATAATACTGGCAGCACAGAGATTACTGATAGGAAGATCGCGCCAACCAAAGTCAGGCGATACAGAACCTTAGTCAAGTATTCTTGTGTGTTTTTGCCAGGACGGATGCCTGGGACATATCCACCTTGCTTCTTCAAGTTTTCAGCAACCTGTTCAGGATTCACCTGGATGAACGCATAGAAATACGTGAACGCAATGATCAGAGCCACATACACGACCATACCGATCGGCTGTGTATAATCGAACGTCTTCTGAATCCAAAGTGTAACATCATTGGTGCCGAAGAACTGAGCGATTGTCGGAGGTGTAACGACAAACGAGATTGCGAAGATAACCGGGATAACACCAGCTGCATTCACTTTCAATGGAAGGTGAGTGTTCTGGCCGCCAACCGAATTATTTCCTGCACTCATACGTTTAGCGTACTGAATAGGTATTTTACGTGTTGCCTGCTGAATGAAAATGACACCAACGATAATAGCGATAACAGCTATCAGAATTAACAGGACAGTAACAATGCGAAGGAACAACGCATCACCTGCATCTTCAAATTGCTGAGCATAAATCTGGTTTGCCATAGTCGGAATTCCAGCAGCAATACCTGCAAAGATAATGATTGAGATACCGTTTCCTACTCCCTTTGCCGTGATCTGCTCCCCTAACCACATTAAGAATGCAGTTCCGGCAGTCAAGACCGTAGCGATCAGCAAGTAAGTTCCGATACCTGAGCTTTGGATTAATAATCCGCCAGCCATATTATTAAAGCCATAAGACATACCGAGGGCCTGGATAAAACCAAGAACGATCGTGAAATAGCGAGTAAACTGAGCTAATTTACGGCGTCCGACTTCTCCTTGTTTGGACCATTCGGTAAACTTAGGCACAACATCCATCTGTAATAGTTGAATGATGATAGAAGCGGTGATGTAAGGCATGATTCCCATTGCGAAAATGGAGAAATTCTTCAGCGCACCGCCGCCAAATGTATTTAGCACTCCGAAAACACTCATGTCATCTTGTGCTCTTAAAATATCTGCATTTACGTTCGGAACAGGAATAAATGAGCCGAAACGAAATACAATCAACATTAAAAGGGTGAAGAAGATTTTATTTCTAATTTCACCCACGCGCATAAAATTGGAGATTGTCTGGAACATTAAATCACCTCAGTTTGACCGCCAGCAGCTTCGATAGCTTCTTTGGCTGTTGAGGAGAACTTATGAGCTTTAACAGTTAGTTTCTTGTCTAAGCTTCCTTTAGCAAGTACTTTCACACCTGCTAATTCTTTCTTAACAAGACCTGTTTCGATTAAAAGTTCTGGAGTCACTTCAGTTCCATCTTCGAATACGTTTAGAGCATCAAGGTTAACGACTGCATATTCTTTGCGGTTGATGTTTGTGAAACCGCGTTTTGGCAAGCGTCGGAATAAAGGAGTTTGACCACCTTCAAAACCAAGGCGAACACCGCCGCCAGAACGTGCGTTTTGACCTTTATGACCCTTACCAGCAGTTTTACCTTGACCAGAACCGATACCACGTCCAAGACGTTTACGTTCTTTACGAGAACCTTCTGCAGGCTTTAATTCATGAAGTTTCATGTTGGCACCTCCTTATTTTAAAGAAGAATATAATTATTTTTCGTTTACTGTAACAAGATGAGAAACTTTGTTGATCATGCCACGGATTGCTGCATTATCAGCTTGCTCAACTGTTTGGTTCATTTTACGTAAACCAAGAGCCTTAACTGTTTCGCGCTGATCTTGCGGACGGCCGATCAAGCTGCGAGTGAGGGTAATTTCTAATTTGTTAGCCATTTGATTTCCCTCCTTATCCTAACAGTTCTTCCACAGATTTACCGCGTAACTTTGCTACGTCTTCTGCACGCTTAAGTTGTTTTAATCCGTCAAGAGTTGCACGAACCATATTAATTGGTGTGTTTGTTCCTAATGATTTAGAAAGGATGTCAGCAACACCAGCTAATTCTAGAACCGCACGAACTGGTCCGCCAGCGATAACTCCTGTACCTTCAGAAGCAGGCTTCAGAAGGATTTCACCAGCACCAAAGTGTCCGATAACCTGGTGTGGAATTGTAGTACCAACCATAGGTACTTGGATTAGGTTCTTCTTCGCATCTTCGATAGCTTTGCGAATCGCTTCAGGTACTTCTTGTGCTTTACCAGTACCCATGCCGACATTACCGTTTTTATCTCCTACTACTACAAGAGCAGAAAAACGGAAACGGCGTCCACCTTTAACAACTTTCGCAACACGGTTAATCGTAACTACGCGTTCTTCAAGTTCAAGTTTGTTTGGATCAATACGACGCATCTTTTTGTGTCCCTCCTTTTTTTATTAAAATTCTAAGCCGTTTTCACGAGCAGCATCAGCAAGAGCCTGAACGCGGCCATGATAGAGGTATCCGCCTCGGTCAAATACTACAGATTTGTAACCTTTTTCAACAGCACGCTTAGCGATAAGTTCACCAATTGTCTTAGCTGCTTCAAGGTTATTGCCTTCAACATTAACTTCTTTATCTAAAGTAGAAGCACTTGCTAAAGTTACTCCCTTTACATCGTCAATTAATTGAGCGTAAATGTGCTTGTTAGAACGGAACACATTTAGACGAGGACGAGCTTCAGTTCCGCTAAGTTTCGCACGAACACGACCATGTCTTTTACGGCGAGTAGCGTTTTTATCAGCCTTCGTAATCATTTACGTCACTCCTTTCGTTAACCTATGCGGCCTTACTTACCTGTTTTACCTTCTTTACGGCGTACAAATTCGCCTTCATAACGAATACCTTTACCTTTGTAAGGCTCTGGCGGACGTACGTCACGGATGTTAGCAGCTAATGCGCCAACACGCTCTTTGTCAGTTCCTTTTACAATAATCTTAGTGTTTGCAGGAACTTCGACCTCGATGCCAGTTTCTGGCTCGATTTCTACTGGATGAGAATAACCTACGCTAAGTACAAGCTTGTTGCCTTGCTTAGAAGCACGGTAACCAACACCTACTAGCTCAAGAGTTCTTTCAAATCCTTTAGATACACCTTCAACCATGTTCGCAAGGACTGCGCGAGTCGTTCCATGCAATGCACGGTGTTCCTTTGCGTCAGATGGACGAGAGATATTGATTACGTTATCTTCAACCTTAATTTCGATATCAGCGTGAAAAGTACGAGACAATTCACCTTTTGGTCCTTTAACTGTTACGTGATTATTATCAAGAGTAACAGTTACACCAGCTGGAATTTCAATTGGTTTTTTACCTACGCGTGACATTTGTTGCACCTCCATTCATTCAGAAAATCTATTACCAAACGTATGCTAAAACTTCTCCGCCAACTTGCTTTGCGCGAGCTTCTTTGTCAGTTAAAACGCCGTTTGAAGTTGAAACAAGAGCAATACCTAAACCGTTAAGTACCTTAGGTACTTCAGTTGATTTTGCATAAACGCGAAGTCCTGGCTTGCTGATTCTCTTAAGACCAGTAATAACACGCTCGTTGTTAGCACCGTACTTCAAGAAGATACGGATGATACCTTGTTTGTTATCTTCGATATATTCAACGTCACGTACGAAGCCTTCACGCTTAAGGATCTCAGCGATTTCTTTCTTCATGTTAGAAGCAGGTACTTCTAATTTTTCGTGACGTACCATATTCGCATTACGAATACGAGTAAGCAAATCTGCAATCGGATCTGTCATGACCATTTAATTTACCTCCTTCCAGAGCTTTCAGTTTTACCAGCTAGCTTTTTTCACACCAGGAATTTGTCCTTTGTATGCTAATTCACGGAAACAAATACGGCAAAGCTTAAATTTACGGTATACAGAGTGCGGACGGCCGCAGCGCTCACAGCGAGTGTACTCTTGTACTTTATATTTAGGCGTGCGTTTTTGTTTCGCAATCATTGATTTCTTAGCCACGTTTTCGCCTCCCTCTTATTAGAGATTACTTTTGAAATGGCATTCCGAATTGTGTTAATAGTTCACGAGCTTCTTCATCAGTGTTAGCAGTCGTTACAATAACAATGTCCATGCCACGAACTTTATTTACTTTATCGTAATCAATTTCAGGGAAGATCAATTGTTCTTTAACACCAAGTGTGTAGTTACCGCGTCCGTCGAAAGACTTTTTAGAGATACCGCGGAAGTCACGTACACGTGGTAAAGAAACTGAAATTAACTTGTCGATGAATTCGTACATGCGCTCTCCGCGAAGAGTTACTTTCGCGCCGATTGGCATACCTTCACGAAGGCGGAAACCAGCGATTGATTTCTTAGCGCGAGTCACGACTGGCTTTTGGCCTGTGATTGTTGCTAATTCTTCAACTGCAGTATCAAGAGCTTTAGCATTGGCAACAGCTTCACCAACACCCATGTTGATTACGATCTTTTCAAGCTTTGGTACTTCCATAATTGATTTATAGTTGAATTTGCTCATTAGAGCAGGAGTCATTTCCTTGTTGAACTTTTCTTTTAGGCGGTTCATCGATTGTACCTCCCTTCTTCAATAGACTATTTATCTAGAACTTCACCGGATTTTTTAGCAACGCGTACCTTCTTGCCGTTTTCAACTGTGTAACCAACTCGGGTCGGCTTACCAGACTTCGCATCGATAGGCATTACGTTTGATACATGGATTGGTGCTTCCTGGTTAAGGATTCCACCCTGTGGATTAACTTGTGAAGGCTTAGCGTGCTTTTTCACGATGTTGATTCCTTCAACAAGAACACGGCTTTGCTTAGGAAAAGCTTCAAGGATGATCCCTGTTTTGCCTTTGTCCTTACCAGAGATGACCATTACTTTGTCACCTTTTTTTACATGCATCTGTGTGCACCTCCTTAAAGGCATTTGAAATAGATTATAGTACTTCTGGTGCTAATGAAACGATTTTCATGAAGTTGTTTTCACGAAGCTCACGTGCAACCGGTCCAAAGATACGAGTTCCACGAGGACCTTTATCATCACGGATGATTACACAAGCATTCTCGTCAAATTTGATGTATGAACCGTCTGTACGGCGCATACCAGTCTTTGTACGAACAATTACTGCTTTAACAACGTCACCTTTTTTAACAACGCCACCTGGTGTTGCTTGTTTCACTGTGCAGACGATAATATCACCAATATTAGCAGTCTTACGGCCAGAACCGCCTAGAACTTTAATAGTTAGTACTTCACGAGCACCTGAATTATCAGCAACTTTTAAACGTGTTTCCTGTTGGATCATGCGAGTAACCTCCCTTCGGAATAAACCTTAATCCGAACAATTAGATAATAACAGCTTTTTCCACCACTTCTACAAGGCGGAAACGTTTTGTGGCAGATAGCGGACGAGTTTCCATGATACGTACTACGTCGCCGATTTTTGCCTCATTTTGCTCATCATGAGCTTTGAATTTCTTAGAGTATTTAACACGCTTGCCGTATAAAGGATGCTTTTTGTATGTTTCAACAAGAACAGTGACAGTTTTGTCCATCTTATCAGAAACTACGCGTCCAGTATAAACTTTGCGTTGGTTGCGTTCACTCATTGTGAGAACCTCCTCTCAATTATCTGTTAACGCCGATCTCTCGTTCACGAATTACAGTTTTCATGCGAGCAATCGCTTTGCGTACTTCACGAATGCGAGCTGTGTTTTCAAGTTGTCCAGTCGCTAATTGAAAGCGCAGGTTGAAAAGCTCTTCTTTTAAAGATTTAACTTTTTGTTCAATTTCAGCAGTGGTAAGGTCACGAAGGTCATTAGCTTTCATTAGATTCACCACCAATTTCTTCTCGTTTAACAAACTTACACTTGATCGGAAGCTTGTGTGCAGCAAGGCGTAATGCTTCGCGTGCGACTTCTTCAGAAACGCCAGCGATTTCGAACATTATTTTGCCTGGTTTAACAACTGCTACCCAGCCTTCAGGTGAACCTTTACCGGAACCCATTCGGACTTCAAGAGGCTTTGCAGTATATGGCTTGTGAGGGAAAATTTTGATCCAAACTTTTCCTCCACGTTTCATGTAACGAGTCATCGCGATACGAGCAGATTCGATCTGGCGGTTTGTGATCCAAGAAGCTTCTAAAGCTTGAAGGCCAAATTCACCAAATGTTACTTCTGCGCCGCCTTTCGCTTTTCCGCGCATTTTTCCGCGGTGCTCACGACGATATTTAACGCGTTTAGGCAATAACATATTATTTGCCTCCTTCCTCAGATTTCTTCTTTGTAGGAAGGACCTCTCCACGGTAAATCCATACTTTTACGCCAAGTTTTCCGTAAGTTGTATCTGCTTCAGCAGTAGCGTAATCGATATCAGCACGAAGAGTATGAAGTGGAACTGTTCCTTCGCTGTAATGTTCAGAACGAGCGATATCTGCTCCGCCAAGACGGCCGGATACCATTGTCTTGATCCCTTTAGCGCCTGCACGCATAGCACGTTGGATAACTTGCTTTTGAGCACGACGGAAAGATACACGGTTTTCCAATTGGCGCGCAATGTTTTCAGCAACCAATTTCGCATCGATATCAGCTTTTTTGATTTCAAGAATGTTTATATGAACACGTTTGCCAGTAAGTTGGTTTAACGCTTTGCGAAGAGCTTCAACCTCAGTACCGCCCTTACCGATAACCATTCCTGGCTTAGCAGTGTGGACAGTTACATTTAAACGGTTTGCAGCACGTTCGATCTCTACTTTAGAAAGAGAAGCATCGCGTAAACGCTTTGTGATGTACTCACGAACCTTAAGGTCTTCGTGTAAAAGATCAGCGTAGTCTTTGCCTGCGTACCATTTAGATTCCCAATCACGGATGATCCCGATACGCAAACCGACTGGATTTACTTTTTGACCCACTGATTATCCCTCCTTCTTTTCTGATAAAACGATAGTAATATGGCTAGTACGTTTGTTAATTGCACTTGCACGGCCCATAGCACGTGGACGGAAACGTTTCAACGTTGGTCCTTCGTTTGCATACGCTTCGGATACGACAAGGTTATTAACATCCATTTCATAGTTGTGTTCTGCGTTCGCTAATGCAGATTTTAACACTTTATCTACGATTGGAGAAGCTGCTTTTGGGGTAAGGTTTAAAATAGCTACCGCTTCACCAACTTGCTTTCCTCGAATTAAATCTAAAACTAAGCGAGCTTTACGAGGAGCAATACGAACTGTTCTTGCAACAGCTTTAGCTTGCATTTGGATGCCCTCCTCTCATTAACGTCTTGTTTTCTTATCGTCATTACCATGCCCTTTGTAAGTACGAGTTGGAGCAAATTCTCCAAGCTTGTGGCCTACCATGTCTTCAGTGACATATACAGGAACATGTTTACGACCATCGTAGACAGCAATAGTGTGTCCGATGAATTGTGGGAAGATCGTAGAACGGCGAGACCAAGTTTTTACAACTTTCTTGCCTTCAGTTTCATTTAACTTTTCGATCTTTGTGATTAAGTGCTCATCAACAAAAGGTCCTTTTTTTAAGCTGCGACCCATGATTGAACCTCCCTTCGTGATTGCCCTACGGTTCCCGCGAACCGTAGCTCAATCCCGTTATTTTTTACGACGACGTACGATAAACTTGTCGGATTTGTTTTTCTTCTTACGAGTCTTGTAACCAAGAGTCGGCTTGCCCCATGGTGACATTGGTGATTTACGTCCGATTGGTGAACGTCCTTCACCACCACCGTGTGGGTGATCGTTAGGGTTCATTACAGATCCACGAACTGTTGGGCGCTTGCCTAACCAGCGTGAACGACCTGCTTTACCGATATTGATCAATTCGTGTTGTTCATTACCAACTTGACCAATAGTTGCACGGCACTCAGAAAGGATCATACGTACTTCGCCAGAGTTTAAACGAACTAATACATATTTGCCTTCTTTACCAAGAACCTGTGCTGAAGTTCCTGCAGAACGAACTAATTGTCCGCCTTTACCAGGCTTCAATTCGATGTTGTGTATTACAGTACCAACTGGGATGTTAGTTAGTGGAAGAGCATTACCTACTTTAATGTCAGCTGTTGGGCCAGACATAACTTCCATACCTACTTCTAGGTTTTTAGGAGCTAGGATATATCTCTTTTCACCATCTACGTAGTTAATTAATGCAATGTTTGCAGAACGGTTTGGATCATACTCAATCGTGGCAACGCGTCCAGGAATGCCATCTTTTGTACGCTTAAAGTCGATGATCCTGTATTGACGCTTGTGGCCGCCACCTTGATGACGAACAGTTAACTTACCTTGGTTGTTACGACCGCCTTTTCTGTGCAACGGAGCAAGCAAGGATTTCTCCGGCTTGTCAGTTGTAATCTCAGCAAAATCAGATGCTGTCATATTACGACGACCGTTGGAGGTAGGTTTGTACTTTTTAATCGCCATTTCGTTTCCCTCCTCTTCTATTCAAGTTTTATACTTCGAAGAATTCGATTTCTTTGCTTTCTTGTGTAAGTTTTACGATTGCTTTACGGCGTTTATTAGTGTATCCGCCGAACTTGCCCATACGCTTAAACTTACCTTTGTAGTTCATGATGTTAACTTTTTCAACTTTAACGCCGAAAATAGTTTCGATCGCGTCTTTAACTTGTGTTTTGTTCGCTCTTGTATCAACTTCGAAAGTGTACTTCTTCTCAGTCATAAGATCTGAAGAACGTTCTGTAATAACGGGGCGCTTAATGATATCGCGTGCATCCATTATGCAAGCACCTCCTCTACTTTTTCAACAGCTGCTTTTGTCATGATCAGCTTATCATGATTTAAAACGTCCAACACGTTAATTCCATCAGCAGCAACAACAGTTACTCCAGGAATGTTACGAGCTGAAAGTGCAACGTTTTCGTCTAATCCTGCTGTTACGATCAGGGCTTTAGTGTTAACTGAAAGACCTTTTAGTACGTTCGTGAATTCCTTTGTCTTTGGAGCTTCGAATGCTAGGCTCTCAAGTACTAGGATGCTTTCAGCTTGTACTTTAGATGATAAAGCAGATTTGATCGCTAAACGACGAACTTTTTTAGGCAATTTATAGCTGTAGCTGCGTGGAACTGGTCCGAATACAGTACCGCCTCCGCGCCATTGTGGGGAACGGATAGATCCCTGACGAGCACGTCCAGTACCTTTTTGTTTCCAAGGCTTACGTCCGCCGCCCGCTACTTCAGAACGAATTTTAGTTTTATGAGTTCCTTGACGTAATGAAGCTCTCTGCATGACAACTGCTTCGAACATTACGTGGTTGTTAGGCTCAATACCAAATACTGATTCGTTTAGTTCGATTTCACCAACTTGTGAACCAGCTTGGTTAAATAATGCTACTTTCGGCATTCTTGTTTCCTCCTTTCCTGTAAAAATTACTTAGCTTTTACAGCACCTTTAATTTTTAGAAGGGCTTTTCTAGCACCAGGAACGTTTCCTTTGATTAGTAGAAGGTTACGTTCTATGTCAACTTTAACGATTTGCAGGTTTTGAACAGTGATTTGCTCTCCACCCATGCGTCCTGGTAATAGTTTACCTTTGAATACACGGTTTGGAGCAACAGGACCCATTGAACCAGGGCGGCGGTGGTAACGAGAACCGTGAGCCATTGGTCCGCGAGATTGTCCGTGGCGCTTGATTACACCTTGGAAACCTTTACCCTTAGAGATTCCTGTAACATCTACCATTTCGCCTTCTGCGAAAATATCAACTTTGACTTCCTGACCAACTTCATACTCTGCTAAGTTAACTCCGTTGATTTCTTTCACGAAGCGCTTAGGAGCAGTGTTTGCTTTGCCAACGTGGCCTTTTTCTGGTTTGTTAGAAAGCTTTTCGCGCTTGTCTTCAAAGCCAAGCTGTACTGCTTCGTAACCATCTGTCTCAACAGATTTCACTTGAAGCACTACGTTTGGAGCAGCTTCTACTACAGTTACCGGGATTAGGTCGCCGTTTTCAGCAAATACTTGAGTCATACCAATCTTTCTTCCTAAGATTCCTTTGGTCATTTAAGTCACACCTCCTGTATGTTTTAATGTTTATTTTTTAAAGTTTGATTTCGATATCTACACCTGATGGCAGGTCTAAACGCATTAATGAATCGACCGTTTGCGGAGTCGGATTGATGATATCAATCAGACGCTTATGCGTACGCATTTCAAACTGTTCACGAGAATCTTTGTACTTATGCACCGCACGAAGAATTGTGTAAATCGTCTTTTCAGTAGGTAGTGGGATTGGACCAGACACCGCCGCACCAGAACGCTTTGCTGTTTCAACAATTTTTTCTGCAGATGTATCAAGAATTCTGTGATCATAAGCTTTTAAACGGATACGAATTTTTTGTTTTGCCATTACTTTCCCTCCTTTTCGCCTATTTTTAAAATAGACATTCTCAGCGAAAATTTCCCACACACTCGCCATGGCAAAGCGGCCGGGTGTGTCAGCAACCTTTCGCATCATCGCAGTCAAAGACCAACATTGTCTATTATACATAAAACATAACTCAAACGCAACATTAATTCCGCAATTTCATTATGTTTAACACACTTTTACTATTATAGCGGGCATTTCGTTATTTTACAAGTCATCTGGAAGAAGTCTAACAATTTCAAACCAGAGAAAATAATTCCTGTTGTTAGTTATGTAGATAATTCGCTTTGTGATTTAAGGAGTTATTTATTATAGAAGAAACTCGCTTGTGATTTAAGGAGTTATATTGAAGAAGCTCGCTTCTTGATTAGGAGTTATTTATATAGAAGAAACTCGTTTTCAATTTGGAGGCTAAATGGGTCATATCTGTTTTAGATGACCAGTGATCGGCGGCTTGAATGCTTTCTTATTTGAAGAAATATTGCATTGTTTCTAACACAAGGCAGATACCTTTGGCGAAGAGGTTATCATATTATGGTTTTTTCTAATATGTTGATTGGCTTGGAAATAATAAAGAAACTCTTTTATCGATGGTCACACTTTTGATGTAACACTTGTAATTGGTCTTACATAACTAACAACCTAGGCACTTAGATGATCTGTTACCTAATTGGAATCATTCTTCTATTTCTAAACGCAATATATTTGAATCCGTTGCCCATTTTTTATCTTCCTCTTACTTTCAGTCACAGCTTCGGGATTTCTGTTACCCTTTTTACATTTCCCCCTTACATTCCGTCACAACTTCCAACTTTCCGTTACCCTTTTTACATCTTCCTCTTACTTTCGGTCACAGCTTCGGGATTTCTGTTACCCTTTTTACATCTTCCCCTTACTTTCGGGCACAGCTTCCAACTTTCTGTTACCCGTTTTACATCTTCCTCTTACTTTCGGGCATAACAACGTTGTAACCTGTAACTCCATACTACCTATCTCATCCTTCAAATCACACACATGCAAAAGTGCCATTTAGATTTCTATTAAAGTATTATAACAATTTGCTATTAGCTGCTTAATAGAAATAAAAAAAACAGCTGGATCGTCATCCAGCTGCTTTGTTTTTATTAAAATTACTCTTGGATAGTCGCAACTACGCCAGCGCCTACAGTACGGCCGCCTTCACGAATAGAGAACTTAGTTCCTTCTTCGATAGCTACTGGAGCGATTAGTTCAACAGTCATTTCGATGTTGTCGCCAGGCATAACCATTTCTACGCCTTCAGGAAGGTTACAGATACCTGTAATATCAGAAGTACGGAAATAGAATTGTGGACGGTAGTTAGTGAAGAATGGAGTATGACGTCCACCTTCTTCTTTAGAAAGAACATAAACTTCAGCTTTGAACTTTGTGTGTGGAGTGATTGATTTTGGCTTAGCCAATACCTGTCCACGCTCGATTTCTTCACGTGCTACACCACGAAGAAGTGCACCGATGTTGTCTCCAGCTTCTGCATAGTCAAGAAGCTTACGGAACATTTCTACACCTGTTACAGTTGTAGATTTAGGCTCTTCAGTGAAACCTACGATTTCGATTACGTCACCTACGCGTACTTGTCCACGCTCAACACGGCCTGTAGCAACTGTTCCACGTCCTGTGATTGAGAAAACGTCCTCAACAGGCATCATGAATGGCTTTTCAGTGTCACGAGTTGGAGTTGGGATGTACTCATCAACAGCGTTCATTAGTTCAACGATCTTCTCTTCCCAAGCAGCTTCGCCTTCAAGAGCTTTAAGAGCAGAACCTTTGATAACTGGGATGTCATCGCCAGGGAAGTCGTATTCAGAAAGAAGGTCACGTACTTCCATTTCTACTAACTCAAGAAGTTCTTCGTCATCAACCATATCACACTTGTTCATGAATACTACAAGGTGAGGTACACCTACCTGACGAGAAAGAAGGATGTGCTCACGAGTTTGTGGCATTGGGCCGTCAGTTGCAGATACAACTAGGATTCCGCCGTCCATTTGTGCAGCACCAGTGATCATGTTCTTAACATAGTCAGCGTGTCCTGGGCAGTCAACGTGTGCATAGTGACGAGTTGCAGTTTCGTACTCAACGTGTGCAGTTGAGATTGTGATTCCACGCTCGCGCTCTTCTGGAGCAGCGTCGATTTGGTCATAACCTTTTGCTTCAGCACCGCCAGCTTTTGCAAGAACAGAAGTGATAGCAGCTGTTAGAGTTGTTTTACCATGGTCAACGTGACCAATTGTACCAATGTTAACGTGTGGCTTCGAACGATCGAATTTAGCTTTTCCCATTAGAAAAATCCTCCTTTAATATATGAAAATTAAGTATATTTTAATGGGCTGTGAAATAGGTATCCCTATTCCACAGCATTATGCTTACATTAGTAGTTATACTTGATTAAAAGGTGAAAATCAATTATTCACCTTTATTTTTTTTGATGATTTCTTCTGAAATTGATTTTGGTACTTCTTCATAGTGGTCGAAGTGCATTGAGAACACACCGCGGCCTTGCGTGCTAGAACGCAACGCTGTAGCGTAACCAAACATTTCAGATAGAGGAATCATCGCACGAACTACCTGTGCGTTACCACGAGCGTCCATACCTTCTACACGTCCACGACGAGCAGTAACTTGGCCCATGATATCTCCTAGGTATTCTTCAGGGATAACAACTTCTACTCTCATGACCGGCTCAAGAATTACAGGCTTACACTTTGAAGCAGCGTTTTTAAGTGCCATTGATGCAGCGATCTTAAACGCCATTTCAGAGGAGTCAACATCATGATAAGATCCATCAAACAATCTTGCTTTAATGTCAACCAATGGATAGCCTGCTAGAACACCACGGTCAAGTGAGTCTTCTAATCCAGCTTGTACAGCAGGAATGTATTCACGTGGAACTACACCACCAACGATGCCGTTCACGAATTCAAAACCTTTTCCTTCTTCGTTTGGAGAGAATTCAATCCAAACGTGTCCGAATTGACCACGTCCACCAGACTGACGAGCGAATTTACCTTCAACAGAAGCTGATTCACGGAAAGTTTCACGGTATGCAACCTGAGGTGCACCAACGTTTGCTTCCACTTTAAATTCACGACGCATACGGTCAACGATGATGTCAAGGTGAAGTTCTCCCATTCCAGCGATGATAACCTGGCCAGTTTCCTGGTCAGTATGAGCGCGGAATGTTGGATCCTCTTCTTGAAGCTTTTGTAGTGCAGTAGTCATCTTGTCCTGGTCAGCTTTTGACTTAGGCTCAACAGATAACTGGATTACTGGCTCAGGGAACTGCATTGATTCCAAGATAACAAGGTTCTTTTCATCACATAGAGTGTCACCTGTAGTAGTATCCTTTAGACCAACAGCTGCTGCAATATCACCCGCGAAAACCTTAGAGATTTCCTGACGGCTGTTTGCGTGCATCTGAAGGATACGTCCGATACGCTCACGCTTTCCTTTAGTTGAGTTCTGAACATAAGATCCAGACTCAAGAGTTCCAGAGTAAACGCGGAAGAACGTTAACTTACCAACATAAGGGTCAGTCATAACTTTGAAAGCAAGAGCCGAGAATGGCTCGCTGTCATCTGAATGACGCTCAACTTCTTCTTCTGAATCCGGAAGAGTACCTTTGATTGCAGGTACATCAAGCGGAGATGGAAGGTAGTCGATTACTGCATCAAGCATTAACTGAACACCTTTGTTTTTGAATGCTGATCCACAGATAACTGGGTAGAATTCAACGTTTGTAGTACCTTTACGGATACCTGCTTTGATCTCTGCGATTGTAAGCTCTTCTCCGCCAAGGTATTTTTCCATTAATTCTTCGTCTAGCTCAGCTACCGCTTCAACTAACTTTTCACGGTATTCTTCAGCTTGTGCTTTGTATTCTTCCGGAATTTCACCTTCAGTAATTTCTGTACCAAGGTCATTACCGTAGAAGATAGCTTTCATTTCGACTAAGTCGATGATTGCTTCGAACTCATCCTCAGCACCGATTGGCAACTGAATTGGGTGAGCGTTAGCTTGAAGACGATCGTGAAGAGTTTTAACAGAATATAGGAAGTCCGCACCTAGTTTATCCATTTTATTAACGAATACTACACGTGGTACTCCGTATGTTGTAGCTTGACGCCAAACTGTTTCTGTTTGCGGCTCAACACCTGACTGTGCATCAAGTACTGCAACTGCTCCATCAAGTACACGAAGTGAACGTTCAACTTCAACTGTGAAGTCTACGTGTCCTGGCGTGTCAATGATGTTAACGCGGTGTTCTTTCCAAGAAGCTGTTGTTGCAGCAGAAGTGATCGTGATTCCACGCTCTTGTTCCTGCTCCATCCAGTCCATTTGAGAAGCACCTTCGTGAGTTTCACCGATTTTATGAATACGGCCTGTATAATATAGAACACGCTCAGTTGTTGTTGTTTTACCAGCATCAATGTGAGCCATGATTCCAATATTACGAGTTTTATCTAAGGAGAACTCTCTTGCCATTTGGTCTTTCTCCTTCCTAGTATAAATGTTTTTAGATTGAAGGTAATTCTACCAACGATAGTGAGCGAATGCTTTGTTCGCTTCCGCCATTTTGTGTGTATCTTCGCGCTTCTTAACAGAAGCACCAGCGTTGTTGGATGCGTCTAGAATTTCGTTAGCAAGACGCTCTTCCATCGTTTTTTCTCCACGAAGACGTGAGTAGTTTACTAACCAGCGAAGACCTAATGTCGTACGGCGATCTGTGCGCACCTCGATTGGTACTTGATAGTTAGCTCCACCTACACGGCGTGCTTTTACTTCTAGAACAGGCATGATGTTCTTAAGAGCTGCTTCGAATACTTCCATAGGCTCTTTGCCTGAACGCTCACGAATGATATCAAAAGCTGAATAAAGGATCTTTTGTGATTTACCTCTCTTACCGTCGATCATCATTTTATTGATTAAACGAGTGATAAGCTTTGAGTTATAAATCGGATCCGGCAAAACGTCTCTCTTTGCTACAGGACCTTTACGTGGCATGTTTATTTCCTCCTTTCAAAAAGGCTAATTAGTTTGTTTTATTATTTTTTTGCTGCTTTCGGTCTCTTAGTACCGTACTTTGAACGACCTTGCATACGGTTGTTTACACCAGCAGTATCAAGAGCTCCACGAACGATGTGATAACGCACACCCGGTAAATCCTTTACACGTCCTCCACGGATAAGAACAACACTGTGCTCTTGAAGGTTGTGCCCGATACCAGGGATATATGCTGTTACCTCAATTCCGTTAGTCAAACGTACACGAGCGTATTTACGCAACGCTGAGTTTGGTTTCTTTGGAGTCATTGTACCAACACGAGTACATACACCACGCTTTTGTGGAGATGAAACGTTTGTTTGTGCTTTTTTGAAGCTGTTATAACCTTTGTTAAGCGCAGGAGATTTTGACTTCTCCTCTTTTGAGCTACGTGGCTTGCGCACTAATTGGTTAATTGTAGGCATGATTTTTTCCTCCCTTCACTTTTTTTGTAAGCCCACACATCCAGGTGGTTCATTTTAAAACAAAAAACAAAGTTCTTGCAGGTCTTCCTACAAAAACAGTTTTTACTTGGTTATCGCTACAGCCGCAGCACTTACTGCAATTCCGCATGCCTTCCCTAGTTTTTTCATAGAGTCGACATAGGTGATAGCGGTTTTCATATCCCTGGCTGTACGCATTAGTTCTGCCGTCACTTTCGCGTCTGCATCCTTTGCAATCACCAGTTCCATTACTTCGCCTGCTTTAAGAGCTTTAACTGTTTGCTTTGATCCTACTATAATCTTATTAGCCTGCGCTACTTTTTCATAAGACATAAAATCCTCCACAGCAACAGGTAAATAGGAGCACCTTTGAAATATTAACATCTCTATCAAATGATGTCAACCTTATTCGTGATTTTTTTATCAAAGTAAAACTCTTTATTCATTTTTACTTTAAAAACGCGGTACTTCCTACATGATAGAAAGCACCGCGCATTAATAAATTTACTCTACAGTAATTGCATCTTCGGCATTTTCTTCTTCCATAACGATCGGTTCAGCTCTTCTGTAGCGCTGCATACCTGTTCCCGCTGGAACCAATTTACCGATGATAACATTTTCCTTCAAGCCAAGAAGCTCATCGCGCTTGCCTTTGATCGCCGCATCGGTAAGTACTCTTGTTGTCTCCTGGAAGGAAGCTGCAGACAAGAATGAATCAGTCTCAAGTGATGCTTTAGTAATACCAAGCAGCACCGGACGTCCAGTTGCCGGCAATTTGTCTTCAAGAAGCGCTTTGCGGTTTGCATCAGTGAACTGGTGGATTTCAAGCAATGTGCCTGGTAATACATCTGTTTCACCTGCATCAATAACCCTTACCTTACGCATCATTTGGCGCACCATTACTTCTACGTGCTTATCGCCAATTTCAACACCCTGCATACGATATACCTTTTGAACTTCTTTCAATAGGTACTCCTGCACGGATTGAACATCTTTTACTCTCAAGAGTTCTTTAGGGTCGATTGAACCTTCTGTAAGCTCTTGGCCGCGTGCTACATGGTCATTTACAGCAACCTTTAAGCGGGCTGTATATGGAGCCGTGTAAGTACGGCTTTCGATTTCACCCTGGACAACAATTTCCTGCTGGCGATCTTTGCCCTCGTTAATGCCAACTACGACACCTTCAAGTTCAGTGATAATTGCTTGCCCTTTAGGATTACGTGCTTCAAACAATTCCTGGATACGCGGAAGACCTTGTGTGATATCGTCTCCTGCAACACCGCCGGTATGGAATGTACGCATTGTAAGCTGTGTACCAGGTTCTCCGATAGACTGAGCAGCGATGATACCGACTGCTTCGCCTACTTCAACTTCCTGGCCGGTAGCAAGGTTGCGACCATAACATTTCTTACATACGCCGTGGCGAGTGTTACATGTAAATGCAGAACGGATCCACACTTCCTCTATTCCAGCATCCACTACTTCTGTAGCAAGATCTTCAGTAATCAAGCCATTTTCAGGAACAATCACAGCCTTCGTTTCAGGATGTTTGATTGCCTTTCTTGCATAGCGGCCAATTAGTCGCTCATCAAGTGGTTCAATTACTTCCGTACCGTCTTTAAGGGACTTGATGAATAGGCCTCTGTCTGTTCCGCAATCGTCTTCGCGGACGATAACATCCTGGGCAACGTCTACAAGTCGGCGAGTCAGGTAACCTGAGTCAGCCGTCTTAAGCGCTGTATCCGCAAGACCTTTACGAGCACCGTGAGTGGAAATAAAGTATTCCAATACTGTTAAACCTTCACGGAAACTTGATTTGATTGGCAATTCAATGATCCGACCAGCCGGGTTGGCCATCAGACCACGCATACCAGCAAGCTGAGTGAAGTTGGACGCGTTACCACGGGCTCCAGAGTCACTCATCATGAAGATTGGGTTTGAGTTATCAAGTGATTTCATCAGTTTGGCCTGGATTACATCCTTAGCAGCACTCCAGATTGAAATTACTCGGTCATAACGCTCATCCTCGGTAATTAAACCGCGTCTGAACTGTTTTAGAACATTATCAACTTTTGTTTGTCCATCAGCGATAATCTCTTGCTTTTCTTTAAGAACCACGATATCAGCCACACCAACCGTAATACCCGCTTTAGTGGAGTATTGGAAGCCTAAGCCCTTCATACGGTCAAGCATTTTTGAAGTTTCCGTGATTTTGAATTTCTTGAACACTTCAGCAATGATGTTTCCAAGAATCTTCTTCTTGAAAGGATCTACCAATTCCATACCTTTGATAACTTCCTTAATATCTGCGCCTTTTTCAACAAAATATTTCTCAGGAGTTTTCTCCTCAAGGTTTTGTTTTGATGGCTCATTGATATAAGGGAATGACGCTGGAAGGATTTCGTTGAAAATCAGCTTACCAACAGTCGTGATCAAGAGTTGGCCATTTTGCTCTTCAGTGAATGTCTGGTTGCCAAGAGCTGAAGCGGCAACTGCAACACGTGTATGAAGATGAACATAGCCGTTTTGGTATGCAATCAATGCTTCATTCGTATCCTTGAAGACCATACCTTCCCCAACAGCGCCTTCTCTTTCCAAAGTCAGGTAGTAGTTACCTAAAACCATGTCCTGGGATGGAGTAACAACTGGCTTTCCGTCTTTCGGGTTAAGGATGTTCTGGGCAGCAAGCATTAATAGACGTGCTTCTGCTTGAGCTTCAGCGGATAGCGGAACGTGAACGGCCATCTGGTCACCGTCAAAGTCAGCGTTATAGGCTGTACATACGAGCGGGTGAAGTCTGATTGCGCGTCCTTCTACTAACGTTGGCTCAAACGCCTGGATTCCCAATCGGTGAAGAGTTGGGGCACGGTTAAGCAATACTGGGTGCTCTCTGATTACATCTTCAAGAACATCCCAAACCTCAGGGCTTACACGCTCAATTTTACGTTTAGCAGACTTAATGTTATGTGCCAGACCTTTTTGTACTAATTCTTTCATAACGAACGGCTTGAACAGCTCAAGAGCCATTTCCTTAGGCAGTCCGCACTGGTACATTTGCAGGTTTGGACCTACAACGATAACTGAACGGCCAGAGTAGTCAACACGCTTACCTAAAAGGTTTTGACGGAAACGACCTTGCTTACCCTTAAGCATATGCGAAAGAGATTTCAATGGACGGTTACCTGGTCCTGTTACCGGTCGGCCGCGGCGGCCGTTATCAATCAATGCATCAACAGCTTCCTGAAGCATTCGCTTTTCGTTCTGGACAATGATGCTAGGAGCACCAAGGTCAAGAAGACGCTTTAGGCGGTTGTTACGGTTGATTACACGACGGTACAAATCATTCAGGTCGGATGTCGCAAAACGTCCTCCGTCTAACTGTACCATTGGACGAAGCTCCGGAGGGATGACAGGAAGTACATCAAGGATCATCCATGATGGCTCGTTGCCTGACCCACGGAATGCTTCAACTACTTCAAGGCGCTTGATCGCACGAGTACGTCGCTGTCCTTGAGCAGTTCTTAATTCTTCTTTAAGCATATCGGCTTCTTTATCTAGATCGAGATCTGAAAGCAGCTTTTTAATCGCTTCTGCTCCCATCGCAGCCTGGAATTTGTTGCCGTACTTTTCACGGTATGCGCGGAATTCTTTCTCTGATAATAACTGCTTCTTTTCAAGGGCAGTATCGCCAGTTTCCGTTACTACGTAAGATGCAAAGTAAATGATTTCTTCCAGTGCACGCGGAGACATGTCAAGAACAAGTCCCATACGGCTTGGAATACCTTTGAAATACCAAATGTGAGAAACAGGAGCAGCAAGCTCGATATGCCCCATTCTTTCACGGCGGACTTTAGCACGTGTTACTTCAACACCGCATCGGTCACAGACTACGCCTTTATAGCGAACTCTCTTGTACTTTCCGCAATGACATTCCCAGTCCTTTGTTGGTCCGAAGATTCGCTCACAGAATAAGCCATCTTTTTCTGGCTTTAAAGTACGGTAGTTGATTGTTTCTGGCTTCTTAACCTCACCGAAAGACCATGAACGGATCTTGTCCGGTGATGCGAGGCCGATTTTCATGTACTCAAAATTATTGACATCTAGCAAGGGGCCTACCTCCCTTTTAATCTAGGGTTTTACCCTTATGGCCATCCAAAAAGGAACACACGTGGACAATACTGTTATTCAACTGTTTGTACACGTGTG
Organism: Mesobacillus sp.; assembly: GCF_049588175.1. Classification (GTDB taxonomy): domain Bacteria; phylum Bacillota; class Bacilli; order Bacillales; family Cytobacillaceae; genus Mesobacillus. The sequence goes on along the minus strand of NZ_JBAVFI010000334.1, from coordinate 10,917 downwards.
CCAATTAGATGGACCTATTCTTTCATTCCTACTTTTTCAGAATCCATTCCTTCTGGTTCTGGAGCAATTGTCAATGTTTCAGCATGCTGCAATTCTTCGTCTTCATCGAAGTCGCGCATTTCGATTTCTTTTTCATCGCCTGACAGGATCTTAACGTCCATACCAAGACTCTGAAGTTCTTTCATCAATACCTTGAATGACTCAGGAACACCTGGTTCAGGTACGTTTTCACCTTTTACTATTGCTTCGTATGTTTTAACACGTCCGACAACATCATCGGATTTGACTGTTAGAATTTCTTGCAATGTGTAAGCAGCGCCGTATGCTTCAAGCGCCCATACCTCCATCTCCCCAAAACGCTGTCCGCCGAACTGGGCTTTACCGCCAAGTGGCTGCTGCGTAACAAGTGAGTAAGGTCCAGTAGAACGAGCGTGAAGCTTATCGTCTACCATGTGGGCAAGCTTGATCATGTACATGACACCGACAGATACACGGTTATCAAATGGCTCGCCTGTACGTCCATCGTATAGGATCGTTTTCGCATCACGAGCCATGCCAGCTTCCTGGATCGTTGACCATACATCTTCCTCACGGGCACCGTCAAATACAGGAGAAGCAACATGGATTCCAAGGTAGCGTGCCGCCATACCAAGGTGGAGTTCAAGCACCTGACCGATATTCATACGTGATGGTACCCCTAGTGGGTTAAGCATGATATCGACTGGTGTGCCGTCTGGAAGATAAGGCATATCTTCTTCTGGAAGGATTTTCGAGATAACCCCTTTGTTACCGTGACGTCCGGCCATCTTATCACCTTCAGAAATCTTACGCTTCTGAACGATGTAAGCACGTACTAGCTGATTTACTCCCGGAGGAAGCTCATCGCCATCTTCACGGTTGAACACTTTGACGTCAAGGACAATCCCGCCGCCGCCGTGTGGCACACGCAATGATGTATCACGGACTTCCCTTGCTTTTTCACCGAAGATTGCGTGAAGAAGGCGTTCTTCAGCTGTCAATTCCGTAACCCCTTTAGGTGTTACCTTACCAACAAGAAGGTCTCCGTCTTTCACTTCGGCACCAACACGAATGATTCCGCGTTCGTCAAGATTTCTTAATGCATCTTCCCCGACGTTAGGAATATCACGTGTGATTTCTTCAGGTCCAAGCTTTGTATCACGTGACTCTGATTCATATTCTTCTATATGGATCGATGTATAAACATCGTCTTTAACAAGGCGTTCACTCATGATGATGGCATCTTCATAGTTATAGCCATTCCATGTCATGAATCCAACAAGAACGTTACGTCCTAATGCAAGTTCACCTTTTTCCATTGATGGTCCGTCAGCAAGGATTTCTCCTTTAACTACGCGGTCACCCAGGCTTACGATTGGGCGTTGGTTATAACAAGTACCCTGATTGGAACGAATGAACTTAAGCATACGGTATTTATCAAGGTCACCCTTAACTTCCTGACCGTCTACTTCAGTAACACGGCGAACCCATACCTGACGCGCTTCAACGTGTTCAACAATTCCTTCATGCTTACAGATTACTGCCGCACCGGAATCCTTTGCATTCACGTGTTCCATTCCCGTACCTACGATTGGTGCTTCCGGCTGCATTAATGGAACAGCCTGACGCTGCATGTTCGCACCCATTAGCGCACGGTTGGAGTCATCGTTTTCTAAGAACGGAATACATGCAGTCGCTGCAGATACAACCTGCTTAGGTGATACGTCCATGTAATCGACGCGGTCACGTTTGACGACTGTGTTTTCACCACGGAAACGGGCAATTACTTCATCATCAATGAATGATCCGTCTTCAGCAAGGCGTGCATTCGCCTGTGCTACAACATAGTTGTCTTCTTCATCAGCAGTTAAGTAATCAAAGTGGCTTGTCACTTTTCCTGTTTCAGGGTCAACACGGCGGTATGGAGTCTCGATGAATCCAAAGCGGTTTACCTTCGCGAAGCTGGAAAGTGAGTTGATCAAACCGATGTTCGGACCTTCCGGCGTTTCAATTGGACACATACGTCCGTAATGGGAGTAGTGAACGTCACGCACTTCAAATCCAGCACGTTCACGTGTAAGACCACCGGGTCCCAATGCAGAAAGACGCCTTTTATGTGTTAATTCAGCAAGCGGGTTCGTCTGGTCCATGAACTGTGAAAGCTGTGAGCTTCCAAAGAATTCTTTAATGGACGCGATAACCGGGCGAATATTGATCAATTGCTGTGGTGTAATCGTGTTTGTGTCCTGGATGGACATTCTTTCACGGACTACACGCTCCATACGGGACAGACCAATCCTGAATTGGTTCTGAAGCAGTTCACCTACAGAACGAAGGCGTCTGTTTCCTAAATGGTCGATATCATCCGTATCGCCTACACCATGCAGCAAGTTAAAGAAGTAGCTGATGGAAGAAATAATATCAGCAGGCGTGATATTCTTGATCGGTTCTGGAACATATGCATTTCCAAGAACATTGATCTCTTTCTCGCCTTCATCATTTGGAGCATAGATTTTAATGGATTGCAGAGTGACATCCTCTTCAACCACGCCGCCATAAGGGCTGAAATTCTTGAAACCAACATTCTTCTCCAGAGCAGGCAGGACCTTATCCAAAGTACGACGGTCCAAAGTCACACCTTTATCAGCGATGATCTCTCCTGTTTCAGGATCTACTAGTGGTTCAGCAAGTTTCTGCCCGAATAAACGGTTTTTAATATGAAGCTTTTTATTAATTTTATAACGCCCTACATTTGCAAGGTCATAGCGTTTTGGATCAAAGAATCTTGACACCAGCAAGCTCTTGGCGTTATCTACTGTAGGCGGTTCGCCCGGACGGAGACGCTCATAGATTTCCAGAAGAGCTTTTTCCGTGCTTTCTGTATTGTCTTTTTCAAGTGTGTTTCGGATATATTCGTTATCACCGATCAAATCAATGATTTCTTGATCAGAACCGAACCCTAATGCACGCAAAAGAACCGTAACAGGGAGCTTCCTCGTACGATCTATCCTTACATATACAACATCCTTGGCGTCTGTTTCATATTCAAGCCAAGCGCCGCGGTTTGGAATAACGGTAGCGGAGAATCCCCTCTTCCCGTTCTTATCCAGTTTCCCGCTAAAGTATACGCTCGGTGAACGCACTAGCTGGGAAACGATAACCCTTTCAGCACCATTGATAACAAACGTTCCAGTTTCTGTCATAAGCGGGAAATCGCCCATGAAGACATCCTGGTCCTTAACTTCACCTGTTTCTTTATTAACAAGGCGGACCTTGACTCTTAATGGAGCAGAGTACGTAACGTCTCTTTCCTTAGATTCTTCCACTGGATATTTCGGTTCGCCAAGACTGTAATCGATAAACTCTAGCGATAAGTTACCAGTAAAGTCTTCAATCGGTGAAATGTCCTGGAACATTTCCCGGAGGCCCTCATCAAGAAACCACTGATAGGAAGAGGTTTGAATTTCAATTAAATTCGGCAATTCCAAAACTTCACTGATGCGAGCATAACTTCTACGTTGGCGGTGTCGTCCATACTGAACAAGTTGACCTGTCAACTGATTCACCCCTCAAATCAAGCGTTATTATTCATCTATCCATGTCTTGTCCATGAAGTTTCCTTCATTTCAAAAGACAAAAAGAAAAAGGGTTTTCACCTAAAAACCACATTTCCTGCAACGAACAATTATTTTGTTAGTTTTCCCTTAATGCCCAAAATTATACAACTTTTCGATGAAATTAGCAGACGAAAGGAAACTAATATATTGGCATTTTATAATATTAACATAGCGGTTTTCTCGCGTCAACATTTTACAGATTTGAGAATAAAGTAACCTTTACTTTTTGCCGCTACCTCTACCTCACCAAATAACTCTTTCATTTTTTCCATCGCGGATGGCGCACCCTGCTTCTTTTGGATAACCACCCAAAGTTCACCACCCTCAGCTAAATGAAGAAGGCTTTGTTCAAAAATATCATGAACAACCTTTTTTCCGGCACGGATCGGAGGGTTTGTAAGAATTGCATCGAAACCCTTCTCTTCCACTCCTAAAAGGCGGTCACTTTCATAGATTTCCACATTTTCTATTTTGTTCTCCGCTGCATTTTCCTTCGCAAGCAGAATCGCTCTTTCATTAACATCCACCATATGAACCACCGTGTCAGGAAAAGCTTTCGCAAGGGAAAGTCCAATAGGCCCATATCCACAGCCAACATCCAGGATGATTCCTGCATCTTCCTTCAGTTCAAAAGTATCAATTAATAATCGGGAACCAAAGTCGACTTCGCTTTTCGAAAAAACGCCGCTGTCCGTTTTGAAGCGGAAGTTATTCCCTTTTAATTCACTTTGCCACTTTACAGGATTGCTTTCGGTATTGGGTTTGCGGGAGTAATAATGTTCAGTCAAAATCTCTCACCTCCACGGGGAATCAATTGAAGAATGCGATCGCGGATTGCATTGCTACTGCGGTATTATAAAATAATAAATTACAAAAAGCAAAAATTGCAGAGGAAAACTCACAACTAACATGTCTATATAGTTTTCACACTGACCCTTTATATGCTTTAAAGTAAAAAAAGCTCGCTGTAGCAGCGAGCTTTTAATGTAAGATGATTACTTAACTTCGACGTTAGCGCCAACTTCTTCAAGTTTAGCTTTGATTGCTTCAGCATCTTCTTTAGAAACGCCTTCTTTGATAGCCTTTGGAGTGTTGTCAACAAGTTCTTTCGCTTCTTTAAGGCCAAGACCTGTGATTTCACGAACAACTTTGATAACCTTGATTTTTTGGTCTCCTGCGCTAGCAAGAACTACGTCAAACTCAGTTTTTTCTTCAACAGCAGCAGCGCCAGCTCCGCCCATCATTGCTACTGGAGCAGCAGCAGTTACGCCGAATTCTTCTTCGATTGCTTTTACTAGGTCGTTAAGCTCTAAAACAGTCATGCTTTTAACTGCTTCAATGATTTGTTCTTTAGTCATGATTTGTTTCCTCCTTGATATTGGTTAGTTTTTTTTATTGTTAAACCGTAAATATTAACTTACGCGCCTTGTTCTTCTTTCTGATCCGCAACTGCTTTTGTAGCAAGAGCAAGATTGCGAATTGGTGCTTGAAGTACGCTGAGTAGCATAGAAAGTAGACCTTCGCGAGACGGTAGGTCTGCAAGTGCCTTGATTTCTTCTACTGTAACGATGTTGCCTTCAACCACGCCCGCCTTGATTTCAAGAGCGTCATGCTTTTTAGCGAATTCGTTAAGAATCTTTGCTGGTGCAATTACATCTTCAGCACTGAACGCGATTGCGTTAGGACCAGTTAGTGATGCGTTTAGGTCAGCAAGCTCAACAGCTTCAGCAGCACGGCGTGTCATAGAGTTTTTGTAAACCTTGAATTCAACGCCAGCTTCACGAAGTTGCTTACGAAGTTCAGTTACTTCAGAAACTGTAAGTCCGCGATAATCAACAACAACTGTTGATTTGCTTTCTTTAAGTTTGCCAGCAATTTCGTCAACGATTTGCTTTTTTACTTCAATAACTTTGCTCATCATTACACCTCCTGTAGATTTTTGCATTTATACCGATCAAATAAAAACCTCCGCATCAAGACAGACACGGAGGAAGTATACAATAGCAAGTAGTGTTGCTCTATCGTATGACCTCGGCAGGTTATTAAGCTATATGCCCCTGCTGTCTGCGGTACAAATGTTATTTTATTATCACAACAAGAAACATTATAAGTGAATGCCTCTTAAATTGTCAAATACTATTATTTTACAGTTGAAGGATCTACTTTAACGCCAGGTCCCATAGTAGTAGAAACCGTAACGTTCTTCATGTAAGTTCCTTTAGCTGCAGATGGCTTTACCTTCATCATAGTTTCGAAGATCGTGTTGAAGTTTTCAACAAGCTTTTGGTCTTCGAAAGAAACTTTTCCGATAGGTACATGGATGTTACCTGATTTATCAACGCGGTATTCTACTTTACCAGCTTTGATTTCGTTAACAGCTTTAGTTACATCGAAAGTAACTGTTCCTGTTTTAGGGTTTGGCATTAAGCCTTTAGGTCCCAATACGCGACCAAGCTTACCAACTTCACCCATCATGTCAGGTGTAGCAACGATTACATCAAAGTCAAACCAACCTTGTTGGATTTTGTTGATGTATTCTGCATCGCCAACATAATCTGCGCCAGCAGCTTCTGCTTCTTTCATTTTTTCGCCTTTAGCGAATACTAGAACACGCTGAGTTTTACCAGTTCCGTTTGGAAGCACAACTGCTCCACGGATTTGCTGGTCAGCTTTCTTAGGGTCTACGCCCAAACGGAAAGCAGCTTCAACAGTCGCGTCGAATTTCACAGTGCTTGTCTTTTTAGCAAGCTCAACTGCTTCTTGGATTGTATATGCTTGAGAGCGATCTACAAGCTTAGCAGCTTCTAGATACTTTTTGCCTTTTTTAGCCATTTTTATTTCCTCCTATATTGTGGTTTTAACGGAATAACCTCCCACGATGAAAAGCGGAGGCGCCTCGTTCAGCCCCGACAAGCGCTGGAGGACCGACCGATGAAGTCGTTCTTTGACTTCAGTCGGGCGGGCCGAAGCGACTCGAGGGGCTAGGCGCCGGAGCTAGACAACGAAAAAGCGGAGGCACCTGGGTCAGCCCCGACAGGCGCTGGAAGACCAGACAGTAAAGTCGTTCTTTGACTTTATTGGCTGGGCTGAAGCGTCCCGAGGGGCTAGGTGCCAAAGCTAGACACGATGAAAAGCAGAGGCGCCTCGGTGGCGCCGTGCTAGACAACGAAAAGCGAAGGCGCCTTAAAGGCGCCATATCGGACAGATAAAAGGTTGCGAGTGAAATCTAATTCAGCTTCGCAACCCCATCAATCCTTTGCAGCAGAAATTAGTCTTCGATCGTGATACCCATGCTGCGTGCAGTACCTTCAACCATGCGCATTGCTGCTTCAACGCTTGCTGCGTTTAGGTCAGGCATTTTCTGTTCAGCAATCTCACGTACCTTATCACGTTTAACTGTTGCTACTTTATTACGGTTTGGTTCACCAGAACCAGACTGGATTCCAGCTGCTACTTTCAAAAGAACTGCAGCAGGAGGAGTTTTCGTAATAAATGTAAATGAACGGTCTTCAAAAACCGTAATTTCAACAGGAATGATTAGTCCAGCTTGATCAGCTGTGCGAGCATTAAATTCTTTACAGAATCCCATGATATTAACACCGGCTTGACCTAGTGCAGGTCCAACTGGTGGTGCCGGATTGGCTTTACCAGCAGGGATTTGCAATTTAACCATTTTAATTACTTTTTTAGCCACGAGACACACCTCCTTAAAGTCCGTGATGTGGTAATAGGGGATTACCCCTCCCACTCAAAACAAAAGTCTTTATATTAAATAAAGAACTTGACATATAACTGTCAATCGTCCAAGACATACTGACCTATGAAATATTAACACTTTTTAAACTTGATTTCAAGCTATTTCGATTTATAATTTTTTAATCTGTGAAAATTCAAGCTCTACCGGGGTATCACGGCCAAACATATTGACAAGGACTTTAAGCTTCGCCTTATCTTTATCAATTTCTTCAATCGTGCCAGTAAAGTTATTAAATGGCCCTTCGCTGACCTGGACAGTTTCGCCAAGCTCGAAGTTAATGTCGATTTTCTTTTCTTCAACACCCATGCGCTTAAGGATAAATACGACTTCTTCATCCAATAGCGGTGTTGGTTTTGAGCCTGCACCTGAAGAGCCGACAAAACCCGTCACACCCGGTGTATTACGCACTACATACCAGGAATCATCTGTCATGACTATTTCAACCAGAACATACCCAGGGAATGTTTTGCGCTTAACTACTTTCTTTTTGCCATTTTTGAAATCTGTTTCTTCTTCTTCAGGTACGATCACGCGGAAGATCTTATCTTGCATGCCCATTGTTTCAACACGCTTTTCAAGATTCATCTTTACCTTATTCTCGTAACCTGAGTAAGTATGAACTACATACCAGTTTTTTTCCATTATTGAGGACTAAATCGTCCGTCCCTCCCCACTTCAAAATGCATAGACGCATCGTTAAACGAAACGCTGCAGCCAGAACAGTAAAGCGCAGCGGCCACGCGCCGAGGCTAGACAATCTGAATGCGATTTTTTCAACCAAATAAAAAACCCGTTATCCGGGCTTTTAACTTGTCCTGCGTTTTATATTCTCCATTATACCATGAGTGCTCAGTGGTTATTCAAGAATTAAGCGAATCAATTCAGAAATACCAAGGTCCAACACTGCAAAGAAAAGAGCAGCAAAAGCAACAGTAGACAAAACCGTAATTGTATAACGAGTCAGCTCTTTGCGCTTTGGCCAGCTGACCTTTCTCATTTCACGTCCAACTTCACTGAAAAAATTAGTGATGCGCTGCATTTTGTAACCTCCAACTTATCGGAATTCCATATGATGATGATCTATCTGAAAACCTTATTTAGTTTCCTTATGAACCGTATGGGCACCGCAATTGCTGCAGTACTTTTTCAGCTCCAAGCGTTCTGTTTGCGTTTGCTTATTGCTCGATGTAGAATAATTCCGCGAGCCGCATTCTACACAAGCAAGAGTCACTTTTTTATTCATATCGACACCTGCTGACTAGCTCTCTCATAAATCTTGGTGGTATACAGTCTTATTAAAGAGTAAACTACCAATACGAAATAGCCATCTATTATATCTTTAAAAATGTAACACGGCTGCTAGATTGTGTCAATAAGTGGTTCTAAGATTAAAAGTCAGTTTTGTGGCTATTTTTCGTCAATTCAGCCTACACTGACAGCTCTCTCAGCTCAAGATATCTCTCAAGCTTACGCTTTACTCTCTGGAGGGCGTTATCAATTGATTTCACATGCCTGTTAAGTTCTTCGGAAATCTCCTGATAGGATTGACCATCCAAATATAACGCAAGTACTTTTCTTTCCAGGTCACTCAGCAGCTCAGCCATTTTCACTTCAATTTGGTCGAATTCTTCCTGGTTAATAAATAATTCCTCGGGGTCCATCACTTTTGCGCCAGATAAAACATCCATCAGCGTCCTGTCAGATTCCTCATCGTAAATCGGCTTGTCCAAAGAAACATAGGAATTCAAAGGGATATGTTTTTGCCTCGTGGCAGTCTTGATTGCCGTAATAATTTGTCTGGTAATACATAGCTCGGCAAACGCTTTGAAAGACGTCAGCTTGTCCTCGCGGAAATCACGAATCGCCTTATATAAGCCTATCATTCCTTCTTGCACGATATCTTCTTTATCGGCACCGATCAAAAAATAGGAACGTGCCTTAGCTCGAACAAAGTTCCTGTATTTGTGAATCAGATAATCAAGTGCATCACTTTCTCCTCTGTGCACCGCTTCTACAATCTCTTCATCCTCTAATAATATATAGGCTTCATTCAAACGATTACCGATGTCAGCACTCATCTTGACCCCCCCGCCCCGTACATACAGATAGAAATATTATACAGCAGGCTTTTTTAAGGCGTCAACAGGTCATTGCTCTCCTCTGCGCCATTTTTCAAAAATTTCTGCCACTTCTTGTGTAAGGGGTATCTTGGAACTGGGTTTTTTTTCTTGAATGACCTTCACTCGTTTTTCGATTTTTTTCTCAATCAAATTTGTTTCTGTCAGCAGCTCCCTTGCTGATTTCCTTAAGGCACCCTGTCCAAAAATCGCCCATTGTTCGGTATAATCTGAGGTCGCTACATGGACCTGTGTTTTTCGATTGTTGAGTGTGATCGCTAATTTTTCGATTCGTTCATCAGCCGTTTCACTTTCTTTTGTAAAAATAACTTCAACCTTGTAGTTTTGATATTTCTTTTGTGTCCCTGAAACAAAATGCGCGTCGAACACAATGATAACTCGATAGCCTGTATAGGCTTGATACTCAGCCATGATTTCCACCAGCCGGTCCCTGGCGGCAGAAAGCTCTTTCTTCTTCAAGCTGTTCAATTCCGGCCAGGCACCGATAATGTTGTAGCCGTCAACAAGCAGGATGTCCATGTCTATTCCCCTAGCGGGTGCCGTTTACGGTGTACTTCATACATCAGCAACGATGCAGCAACAGATGCGTTCAAGGACGTTACCTGCCCAACCATCGGAAGACTTAACAGGAAATCACATTTATCGCGGATGAGTCTGCCCATTCCTTTTCCTTCACTGCCGATCACGAGGCCCAGAGGCAATGTCCCATCCAAAGCTCGGTAGTCTTGTTTCGCCGAAGCATCAGTCCCGGCAATCCAGACACCTTTTTCTTTTAATTCATCGATTGTCCTTGCCATATTTGTCACTCTTACGACCGGTATATACTCGATCGCTCCAGTGGAGGCCTTGGCAACCGTTGCAGTCAGACCAACTGCTCTTCTTTTTGGAATAATAATTCCATGAGCTCCTGACGCGTCCGCAGTTCTCATGATTGATCCTAGGTTATGAGGATCTTCAATCTCATCTAATAGCAAAAAGAACGGTGCCTCATTTTTCTTTTCTGCGGCTGCAAATAAATCCTCGATCTCCGCATATTCATAGGCTGCCACCTGGGCAACAACACCTTGATGATTGCCATCGGCAATTTGGTCGATTTTCTTCTTCGGAACGAATTGGACGATGACATTTGCTTCCTTTGCCATCCCAATAACCTGCTGCATTTGTCCGCCCTGGGAACCTTCAGCAATAAGAATTTTATTAATATCCCGCTCAGATTTCAGCGCTTCAATGACGGGGTTTTTCCCGATAATGTAATCCTGGTTCGGGTCCTGGGTTTCGAATGGGTTCTGGTTCTGGTCATGCTGCTGCCTTGGGTTCTTATCTTGTCGTTGCCCCTTGTATTGATCCTGTTTTTGATATGGCTTCTTGTCCCGTTCCTGGCTTTGTT